>QHVX01000042.1:0-18952 GCA_003222375.1 Acidobacteriota bacterium | reverse complement strand
TGCGTCATGAAATCGTTACACATGAATTATGTCGCGGGTTGGCATATATCAACGCATAGAGTTCGCGCCGGAGGAAATTGTCATGAAGATCAACGAAATGCTCCTGGCGCAGTTTGAAAGGGAAGCCCCCGGAACGCGCAAAGCGCTCGAACGCGTCCCGGAAGGAAAAAACGACTGGAAGCCCCACCCGAAGTCCATGGCCCTCGGCAGTCTCGCGGCGCTGGTCGCGCAAATGCCGTCCTGGGCGGCGCTGATCATTGATCAGGACAGCCTCGATCTTTCGAAAGGAGGCGGACAGCCGCCCGTGAAGTCGAATCGCGAGCTGGTGCAGCTTCATGACAAATCGGTCGAGGCTGGACGGCGCGCACTCTCGAAGATCAACGACGATCAGTTGATGAAGTCGTGGCGCCTGCTGTATGGAGCAAAAGTGCTCGATGACCGGCCGCGGCATCTCATCATCGCCGACACGATCAGCCACCTCGCGCATCACCGCGGTCAGTTGACGGTCTATTTGCGTCTCAACGAGAAACCTGTGCCCGCGATTTACGGAGCATCCGCTGACGAGGGTTGGTGATCGAGCATCCGCTCGACTGCCGCCGCGGCGTGAATCCGGCCGGTGTCGAAGAGCCTTACGCCCTTCCAGGAGCTGTCGCGCAGCAGCAGCGGCAGCTCCGTACCGCCGAGGATGACGCCGTCGATGTGGGAGCCGCGGTGCATTCTCTCGACGATGGTGAGCAAATCGCGTTTCGTGCGATCGAGAAACTGCGCATGGACCAGTTCCGTCATGTATTTCGTGTGAATGAAGTCCTGCTCTTCGTCGTTCGGCGCGATCACGGCGATGTCGCGCGGCTCGAAGTACGAGCGATAAAAGCCCGACTGCATCGTGAATCGCGTGCCGAACAGCGCCACGCGCCGCGCTCCCGCTTCCCGCGCCGCGCGAAAAGTGGCCTCGACGATGCTGATCATCGGAATCGATGATCGACTCTGCAAGACATCGAAGACGATGTGCGGCGTGTTCGATGCGAGAAGCGCGACCTTTGCTCCGGCCGCGGCCAGCCGTTCGATCTCGCCGGCGAGGTAGTCGGTGAGCTCGGACAGCCGGTCCTCGGAAACGAGCTGGAGAAGCCTCGGCAAATCGATACTGTTGATGATGATGGAGGGATACCCGCCGCCAGTGCGCTCCCGATGGAGCGCGACGATCGTGCGGTAGTACTCGATCGTCGACTCCGGCGCGATGCCACCGATGATGCCGAGGGTTTTGCTCAATGCGGCCAGAGCCAGCAGAAGATCGCGCCGGTGATCAGTCCGTAGATGACGCCGTCGACAATCACCTTCACGGTGACCGACCACGGCTTGCCGTACCAGATCGAATCGGGGACGGCACCGAACGCGTAGGCAAGGATTCCGACGGTCGTGATCACGCGAAAAACGTTGCGACTGGCAGGCGGCAGCGTCACGGCACCGACGTATCCGATGAACGTCGAGATGACGAGGAGGTAGACGAACCAGGAGATCAGCGCACCTGGGAAATTGAACTTCGCTGGATTGCGCACCAGCGTGAGTGCCATCGGTCGCTGGGCCATCGCTTCGCGTTCCTCGGGCGGAAGCTTCGACCAGTTCACGTACGGAGCTATGTACTGTCCCGACTTCGCGGAGCTGATGGCGTCGAGCAGCGCCTTCTCGTTTTCGAGCCGGCCGTAGTCGGCGCGGTGCCAGAAAGGCAGCGCCATCCACAGAATATTGCTGACGATCAGGATCGCGACCGCTGAAAGCAGAATCGGAAGCCAAAGACTTGCAAGCGTCACCATCGTGAGACTCCAATCACTATGTTCTTACCACACACGATCATCCCTCCGCCGATCGCGTGTGGGACCGCGTCCGCGAGAAACTTCCGATAATCTCGCGGGCTGCGAAACGCTTACGGCCTTGTGCCGGAGTGAGGCGTGGGGAGCTCGATGATCAACTGCGCACCTTTGCCCGGGCCTTCGCTGTTCGCGGTGATGCGTCCGCCGTGCATCTCGACGATGTAGCGGACGATCGCGAGCCCGAGGCCCAGGCCGCCGTATGTGCGCGTGCTCGTCGATTCCGCCTGACGGAATCGCTCGAAGACATGCGGCAGAAAGCCAGGATCGATTCCCTGCCCGGTGTCGGCGACTGTGATCTGCGTCGTGTTGCCGACGCGACGGAAGCTGACCGTGATCGTGCCGCCGCTAGCAGTGAACTTTGCGGAGTTCGTCAGAAGGTTCCAGATCGCCTGCTGCAGGCGGCCCGGATCGCCCCACACGATGCCGGCCGACGGATCACCTTTGATGTCGAGATTGATGCCCTTCGCGGAGATCGCCGGGCGCACTGTCTCGACGGCTGAATCGACAATGCTTCCGACGTCGACGTGTTGCATTTCCAGTCGAAGTTTTCCGGAAATGATCCGCGACATGTCGAGCACATCGTCGATGAGCTGTGCCTGCGCGACAGCGGCGCGGCCGATGGCGTCGATCGCATTCGCCATCGTCTCGCTATCAGTCTGTCCGACGCGCAGAAAGCGCGACCAGCCGAGGATTGCGGTCATCGGAGTGCGCAGTTCGTGAGAGAGCGTCGCCAGGAACTCGTCCTTGGCGCGGTTCGCGTGCTGCGCGGTTTCGTAGAGCTTTGCGCTGTCGACGGCCAGCGCAGCGCGGCGCGCGATCTCCTGCGCCAGCGTCCGGTCGCGATCGGTGAACGACTCGGTCCGCGTTCGGATGAAAACGACGAATCCGATCGTCGTGCCTCGCGCGACCAAAGGAATGCGCATCGCACCGCGCTCGGGTTCTTCTGCGCGCAGTTCCAGCGTGTCATCTTCGTCGAAGAGATCGACGGCCACGCGATCGCAGAACCGTGGAACGAAGAGGCGAGTGAGATTTTCCAGTACGGCATGCGAGTCGAGCGTCTGCCACAGCATCTCGCTTGCTTCGGCGAGGAACTGCGCATCGCGTTCGGCCAGTTTCCTCTCCGAGAGATCGATGACGTAGGCCAGCTGGGCCTCGCCGCCCTCGAGCTGCGCGGCGGCGATGAGGATCGGCACGCGTGTCCCGTCTTTGCGAATGTACTCCTTCTCGTACGGGGAGCACTCGCCGCGTTCGCGAATCTCGGCCAGGGCAACCTCGTCGCGCTGGTGATATTCGGGCGGCGTCAGGTCCGCCCATCGCAGACGGCCGGCCTGAACGTCCTCGCGCGAATAGCCGACGAGTCGCAGGTAGACGTCGTTCGCTTCGAGGACTTGTCCGTCGGCGCTGCACGTCATGATCGCGATGATGTTCGACTCGCTCAGCCGCCTGAATTTCGATTCCGCTTTCCGAAGCTCGCCGCGAACTTTTCTTTTTTCTGTGACGTCGCGCGTGAAGCATCGGGTGTGAATGAATCGGCCATCTTCGAAGAGAACGTTCGAGCTGATCACCACATCCTTGATCGATCCATCCCGGGCTTTGACTCGAGTCTCGAACTCGTGCAGCTCTTCGCCGGCGCTCAAGCGTTGAAGGATGTCGAGGATCTGGGCGCGGTCAGCATGAAAGTCGCTGATGTTCTTGCCGACATATTCGTCGCGCGAATAGCCGAGAAGATCGAGCTCGGCCTGGTTCGCCCACAGGATCGTGCCGTCGGCACCGAGCCAGTGCAGCCCGATCGGCGCGTTCTCGACGAAATCCTTCAGCTCCTGTTCGGCGCGGCGTCGCGCGGCCAGCGCGTCGCGAAGTGACGTTTCCAGTTCCTTGCGTCGCTCGACGAAGTGCGCCGTTGGGTAGGCGCACAGCAACGAAGACGCGTGCGAATTCGCGAGGTCGTTCCACAATTCTTCGAGCCCGATCGCGCCCTCATGATTGCCATCGCGCCATAGAACATCGACCATCTCTCCGTACGTGCGGACGTTCGCGCTCTTCGCAATCACACTGCCGATACTTTTCTGGAACAGATGATTGTCAGGAGCGGCGTCAACCATGAAGGTCGACAGCATCTCGCGCGCATCGAGCAGCGTCAGTTGTCCGGTGGTCACCGCGGTGTCGATGTCGAGTTTCTTCCCGGTCAGTGCGGAGAGGAAACCGGCGCGATGCTCGGGAGTCGCAATGACGACGACCGGCTCGCCGGCCTCGAGACCGTTCGCGAGAAAGTCGCCGACGACCGTGAAGAGCTTTTCTTCATTTTCGTAGAAGTGAACGGCGTGTCCGCGACCGTGCTGCCAGTCGGAATTCGTTGAAACAACGTCGTTTGGTGCAATGGACATGGGTCTGAGGAGCAAAAAGCAAACGTTGTTCCATTACGGCTTGACTTTATGTCGCGACAGTCAGAAATTGAGGGATACCCATGCCATCGTCGATGGAGCTGGCGGCTCGCCTCTCCGGCGTCGTGTCGGCGCAGCAGGAAATGCTGTCGGTGCTCAACGATCCGCAGCAGGTCATGCAGCTGGCCGTGAATCGGACGCCGGATGTCACGAACAGCGCCGGCGCGGTCGTGGAGCTCGCCGAAGGAGACCAGCTCGTCTATCGAGCCGCGTCGGGACCGGCGGCGCGACACATCGGACTGCGCATTCCGATCGACGACAGTATTTCCGGCTCGTCCATCATCGAGCAGCGGCCGATTCGCTGCGACGACGTCGATCTCGATCCGCGCGTCAACTCCGCAGCAGCCCGCATGATCGGAATCCGCTCGTTGATCGTCGCACCGCTCATGCACGGAGAAAAGGCCGTCGGAGTGCTCAAGACCTTTTCACACAAAACGAACACGTTCGATGATCTGGATACCTACACGCTGCAGCTCCTGGCCGGCATGACCTCGGCTGCGCTGATGGAGGCGCACGAGATCCGCGCCCGCCAGGCGTCGGAGGAGCGGTATCGGATGCTGTTCGAGCGCAACGTCGCCGGCGTGTTTCGTACCACCCTCGACGGCCGCATCCTCGACTGCAACGACGCGCTGGCCGCCTACCTCGGCTACGCCTCCCGTGAGGATTTGCTGAAGCGCGAAGTGTGGGACCTCTATCACCAGCGCACCGATCGCGAGAAATTTCTCGAAGATTTGAAAAACGATCGCGCGCCCACTAACCGGCGGCTGCAGCTGAAGCGCAAGGATGGCTCGAGCATCATGGGGCTCGTGACGGCGTCGCTCATTCCGGCCGACGGCGGTGAGTCGCAGGTCCTCGGCACCATGGTCGAGGATTCGTAGGCGACACCTTCGGTTTACCGTGTTTTCTACTTTTTGCAGATTTAGTCTACAAGCAGGAGAAAACACGGTAAACCGAAGGTGTCGCCTCATCCCTTGATGACCCCGATCGGGACGAGGCGCGCGACTTTTTTCGCGAGGCCCGCCCGATCGACGACATCGACCACTGCATCCACATCTTTGTAGGCTTCCGGCGCCTCTTCGACCAGGCCCTTGCTCGATCCCGCTTCCGCGACGATGCCGAGTTTTTGCAGACGATCTCGGAGCTCCGTTGCCGTGACTTGCTGCCGCGCGCGCGTTCGCGACATCACGCGCCCCGCGCCGTGACAACTCGATCCGAAGCTCTGCTCCATCGAGCCCTGTTGTCCCATCAGCACGTATGACGCGGTGCCCATGCTGCCGGGAATCAACACCGGTTGACCGGGAAACGCTCGTGTTGCGCCTTTGCGATGGACGAGAACTTCGCCGACCGCGTGCTTTTCGATCTTCGCCACGTTGTGCGCAACGTCATAGATGACTTCCAGGTCGTCCCCGAGCTCGTGCTTCCACGCCCGGCGGATTCCGGCGGTGATGATCTGCCGGTTCGCGAAAGCGAAATTCGCTGCGGCGGCCATCGCCTGAAAGTATTGCTGGCCTTCGGGCGATCGAAACGGTGCGCAGGCGAGCTCACGATCGGGAACTGAAATCCCGTATCGCTGCATCGTGCCGACCATCACGCGCAAGAAATCCGTCGCGACCTGATGTCCGAGTCCCCGCGAAACGGTGTGGATGAGGATGAGGACCTGATCGTGTTCGATCCCGAAGGCGGGATCGAACACGCGGTCGACGCGATCGATTTCGACAAAATGATTTCCCGATCCGATCGTTCCGAGCTGATCTCCGCCGCGACCGCGGGCGTGATCGGAGACGAACTTCGGATCGGCGCCGTCGATGGCGCCGCGCGACTCGATCCGATCGAGATCCTCGTCGGTTCCAAAGCCGATTTCGACCGCCCGCGTCGCGCCGTCGCGAAGAATTTGGTCGAGATCGTTCTTCTTGAAGCGCAGCGGCCCGCCGCGCCCGACGCCGGACGGAATCTCGCGCGCGATCGAGTGCACGAGCTTCGGGAGGCGCTCGCGAAGGGAAGACGCCGTCTGCGTCGAGCGAAGCAGCCTCACGCCGCAGTTGATGTCGTATCCGATTCCGCCAGGCGAGATCACGCCATCGTCAGAGCCAACGGCGGCAATTCCGCCGATCGGAAAGCCGTAGCCTTCGTGAACGTCTGGCATCGCGATGGCCCAGCCGCGGATGCCGGGGAGGGTGGCGACGTTGATGAGTTGATCGAGCGAACGGTCGCCGAGGATCGAGTCGAGCATCTTCTCGTCGGTGTAGACGCGCGCGGGAACGCGCATGTCGGGGCGATAGCTCTTCGGGATCTCCCAAAGCCAGTCGTGGACCTTGGTCAGCGCCCGCTTCTCCATACTATATATCGTATACTAATACTGTATACCATTGTCCGTGTGCGTCACGCCGGATATCGGCTTCGTGATACGTGACGGCCTTGACGTCGTCTCCAAACGCGATCGCCTCGGTGCCCAGCAGTCGCGCTTCGACCCGGTTGTCGGTGAGCGACCAGATCGCGGCGTCATCGTACGCCTCGCGCCGCGCGTGGGCGTTCGACAACGCTTCGTTGAGGAAGTCGACCAGCAGAACTGTGGGGTCACCGGCTTCGATTCGAACATCGCATTGAACCTCCCGTTCGCCTTTCTGCGGCTGCAACAAAGCGATCGTTCCGCGCAGGGCCTCCCGGAAGAGATCTTCGCGGGTCGCAGCGGTGATTCGCAGCCGGATGTCGGCCGTATGTTCAATGATTTCAATCATGGACACGCTTTTGCATCGCGCCGTGGTCTATGCCCGGGCGTGTGCTGGTTGTTGACGACGAAGAACCCATCCGAATCCTGATTCAGCGGCTGCTCTCAAAACATGGATTCTCCGTGGAAACGGCGCAGGATGGCGCAGCCGCGATCGACAAGATCGCGCATGAGGATTTCGATGCCGTTGTGCTCGATCTCATGATGCCGCGCATCGATGGTTTCACAGTTCTGCGCCAGTTGATCGACTTGAATCCCGATCTTGTTTCACGGACCGTGGTTGCCACCGCATATCCCAAAGACGTCGCCAGCCGGCAACTCGAAGAAGTCTGCCAGGTCATCATCAAGCCGTTCGATACCACGGAGCTCGTAGGCGCGGTCGAGGAGTGCGTGAAGCGTGCCTCGCAGTAATCGTCCGCTGCCCGTCGACATTTTGTTAGGCGCGGCGGCGGGCGCAGCCGCGACCTGGGCGATGGATCAGGTGACGAAGGGGCTGCCACCGCGCTGGGCCTCGCGCGGCCGCCGACTGAATTTCCGTGGCAAGCCCACGCTCGCGGCCTCGCCGGTCACGTCGTCCTCGGCGCGATTCTCGACGCTACATTCGACGTCGCGGATCTGGCCTAGCGTCCCCACACTGCCGCCAGGCGCTGATCGCGGCCGCAATTGAATCGGTAGAAGTGATAGCGCACCGGATTTTTCTTGTAGTAGTGCTGGTGATACTCCTCGGCGCGCCAGAACTCCGAAGCGGGGAGAATGTCGGTGTACGCGCGTCCGAGCTTCTTCTCGACGGCCGCTTTCGTCTCCTCCGCCAATTTTTTCTGCGTCGCGCTGTGGTAGAAGATCGCGGAACGGTACTGCGGTCCCTTGTCGCAGAACTGACCCTCGTTATCCAACGGGTCGATGTTGTGCCAGAAGACGTCGAGCAATCTCGCGTAGGTGATCTTCGTCGGATCGAAAACGATCTCCACCGATTCGCGATGGCCGCTGCCTCCGGCTGAGACTTGCTCGTAGCTCGGCCGCGCGAGGTTACCGCCGGCATAACCTGATGTCACTGACACCACACCCGGCAGCGAATCGAACGGACCTTCCATGCACCAGAAACATCCGCCTGCGAATGTGGCGATTTCACGCGGCGGCGCCGCGGAGAGAAGAAGTGGGAGCGCGAGCAGGAGGACGAGGCGTTTCACTCGACGATTCTACGACTGGCGAAGGACGAACGGCTCACCAACCTGCAACGATTGCAGGTAGATGCGCGCCGCAGCTTCCATGGCGATCGCGGCATTCAGCGCTGCGGAGATGCTCGTCCCGACACAGACGTTACCGTGGTTCGCCAGGATGGCAGCCGTTCGATTGCCGAGCGCGCGCAATGCGTTGCGGCCGAGGTCTTCGGTGGCGCTGGCGGCGTAATCGGCGACTTCGATCGTGCCGCCGAAAGCCTGCAGCATTTCATCGATCACCGGCGGCAAGGGCCGCCGCAGAATCGAAAGCGTCGTGACGAATGGCGAATGCGTATGCACGATCGCCGACACGTGCGGCAGTTCGCGATAGATGACGCGATGCATCGGCAGTTCGCACGAAGGAGCCTCCCTCGATTCGATGCTGCTGCCGGTGAGCAGATCGACGATGACGATCTGATTTCCAGCCATCTCGTCGTAGCTGATGGAGGTGGGCGTCATCGCGATGACGCTCGGATCGTCGGCGACGCGTGCGCTCAAATTTCCGGAAGAGCCGGCGACGAGTCCCGCTTCCCACATCTTGCGCGCGTGTGAGAAGACTTCGTAGCGCGCTTCAGCGAAACGATCGCGCATGGAGCGCTGATCTTACTCGCTGGCCTTGCCGATTCCGATCTCGTCCTTTTCTTCCTCGTCATGCTCCGGAGCCGGTTTCGGATTCTCGCGAGCGTAGTCGTCACCGAAACCGCCGCGGTGCGTGTCGCGTGCGTAATTGCCGCTCAAGTCGTCGTCGTGATACGGATTCGATCGCTCCGCCATCATGGTCCTCCTCGAATAAGCAAAGAGCGTGCAGTGATATCTTCCCGCCGTGATCAACAAGGTCGTCGCGTCTGCCGAGGAAGCCGTGCGCGACGTCCAGAATGGCGCGACGCTGGTGGTCGGCGGCTTCGGATTGTGCGGAATTCCAGAGAATCTGATCAACGCGCTGGTGAAGCTCGGCGTCAAGAATTTGACGTGCGTCTCCAACAATGCCGGCGTCGACGACTGGGGTCTCGGACTGCTGCTGCAGACGAAGCAGATTCGCAAGATGGTGTCGTCGTATGTCGGTGAGAACGCGGAATTCGAGCGGCAGTTTCTGGCGGGCGAGCTGGAAGTCGAATTC
Organism: Acidobacteriota bacterium; assembly: GCA_003222375.1. Taxonomy (GTDB): domain Bacteria; phylum Acidobacteriota; class Thermoanaerobaculia; order Gp7-AA8; family Gp7-AA8; genus Gp7-AA10. Next base: position 9,587 of record QHVX01000042.1, on the reverse strand, counting down.
GCGCCGCAGGGAACGCTGGCGGAGCGGATGCGGGCGGGCGGGGCGGGGATCCCGGCATTTTTCACGCCCGCCGGCTACGGCACGATCGTGGGCGAATCGAAGGAATCGCGCGAATTCGACGGGCGCATGTATGTGATGGAGCGCGGAATCGTCGGCGATTTCTCGCTGGTCGCGGCGTGGAAGGGCGATCGCCTCGGCAATCTGGTGTATCGAAAGGCGGCGCGCAACTTCAATCCGATGGCGGCGACCGCGGGAAGGATTTGCGTGGCGGAGGTCGAGCAACTAGTGAAGGTCGGCACGCTCGATCCGGATTGCGTTCACACGCCGGGCATCTTCGTGCATCGCGTGGTCGTCGCGCCGCGAGAAAAGCGCATCGAGCAACGAACGGTGAGGAAGAAATAGCGTGCTGACTCGCGAACAGATCGTTCAACGCGCGGCGCAGGAGTTGCGCGACGGCTACTACGTCAACCTCGGCATCGGGATGCCGACGCTGGTCGCGAATTACATTCCGGCGGGCATGGAAGTCATCCTGCAGAGCGAGAACGGAATTCTGGGACTCGGCCCATTTCCGACGGATGATGAAGTCGATCCCGATCTGATCAACGCCGGCAAGCAGACGGTCACCGTGCTCCCCGGCGCGTCGTTTTTTTCGAGCGCCGACTCATTCGCGATGATCCGCGGCGGCAAGATCGATCTCTCGATCCTCGGCGCCATGCAGGTTTCCGCGGCCGGCGACATCGCAAACTGGATGGTGCCCGGCGCGATGGTGAAGGGCATGGGCGGCGCGATGGATCTCGTCGCAGGCGCCAAACGGCTCATCGTGACGATGGAGCACGTCACGAAAAAAGGGGAGAAAAAAATTCTAAAGAAATGCACTTTGCCGCTGACGGGCGTGCGGTGCGTGAACCGGATCATCACCGACTACGCCGTCATCGACGTCGCGCGCGACGGACTCGAGCTGGTCGAACTCGCGCCGGGCGTCAGCGTCGATCAGGTGCAGTCGATGACGGAGCCGCAACTGATTGTGAAAGTACCGCGTTGATCGCGCCTAACTCTTTTTCGGTTTCTCGCGCGTCTCTGCCGGTTGCTCGCTTCCACGCCAGTTCGTCAGCGAGAAGTCCGCGCTGATCGATCAGCGGACCGACTCGGCGCGAGGCGACAATGTCGATGTGCAGGCGTCGCGCGGATTCGAGCGCGCGCTGCGGCGTCCGAATGCTGACCGCGATCACGATCGCGAGCATGATCGACATCAGGACGGTCCATGCGATCGCGTTCAGGCGTGTCGCGATCAGGCCTAACACAACGACAATCACGACCGCAATCAATGATTGCTGCACAGGCGCGAGGTGCAAAGGCACACGGCCAGCGCGACTCCATGTCTCCGATGCAATCGCGGCATGCAGCAGATCGGCCCCACTGACGTAGCGTGCGAGCGAAAGTGTGCCCGCATGCGCCGCGACCATTAGCGCTAGGCTCCACGACGATGCGATCGCGGCCGCGATCGTCACCAGGCGTGCCGAGACCGCCGACGCGCACCACGCGATGCCGATTGCGAAGGGCACGGCGAGATCCGCGAAGCGTCGCGCGCCGAACGACATGCCGCCCCAGAAGTATCGATCGAGCGTTCCGTTCGCGATCCACTCGCAGAGGAACATGAGAATGCATGTGATGGCGACCGTGCGCCGGCGCATATCGAGCGAGCGCGCCGAGAAAATCCAGCCGGCGATCGAGAGAACCACCACCGGGGACCAGGAGAAGAGGCCGTGATAGCTCGAAGTCAGCACGTTCCACAGCGAAATCGATTGGAATGGCGTCCACGTGCCGCCTTCCAGCCTGCCGCCGCGCGTGAGCGGGCCGAGGGCAGTGCCGTACATCGCCCACCAAGCGACGGCCTGACAGGCGATCGGAATCGCGCCGCCTAACATCGCCTCGATCCACCAGCGCACCGGACGCCGATCGCGAATTGCAACGACAACGATGGCCGGAATGATGACGAAGTGCTGAATGCGGACGACGATCGCGAGTCCGGTCGCCAGTCCGACCGCCAATCCACTTTTCCGTTCGCTGAACAGCGCGGCCAGGATCAGCGCGATCGCCAGAGCGCCGGCGACGTGTGTGCCGAGGGAGAACCGGAACGTTTGCCAGAAGAGGGGAGTGCCGATCGAAGCCGCGACCAGCGCGACGCTCGCGACGCCCGACGACACGTCGCGTCGCATGAACGTCCATGCGATGCACATCGCGCCGATCGCGAACGCCACATTCGTCCATGCCAGCACGACGGCGTACAAGCCGCCGAAGCCGTCCGCCGGTCCACCGATCCAATGCGCGATCAAATACGGCGGCGCGGAGAGAATCGACGTCCCGATTCCCCAATGATTCGCGAGCGCGCCGGTCGGCGTGACCTCGGTGAAGAGTGTTAGGCCGTGGCGAACGAGCCCCGCCGAAACCCACTCATTGAAGAACGCGAAGTCATGATCGAAGACCGCTGAGCGTAGGTACGCGAAGGTCGCGATGGAGTCGGGTCTCACGTAGCCCGGTGAGAGAAGCGCAAATGCGCAGAGAACGTGTGCCGCAGCGATGACGATCCACGCCCGCACGTTTGCGCGCATACGTCTATGGTACGGTGTTCGCGATGCGGCTCCGTGCGGTCATCACCGCAGCGGCGTTCGTCGCGATCGCAATCGGCTCATTTCAGCCGATGTACCTGCGCATCTTCGCCATGAACGGCGACGGATTGCGCGCGGCATACACCGAGCTGCCGTATCGCCGCATTCCGGGATTGCGGAAATTGCTCGTCGACGCGAGCGCGCGCATGCCCAGCGGCGCGACGGTCGCGTTGTGGGTTCCGTTTCGGGAATGGGAGGGCGGCTACGGCTACGCGTTTCGCCGCGCACCATTTCTGATGCCTGACAAGCGTGTCGTGCCGATCGATCGCGTCAACGACGCGCAGTATCTCGTCTGCTGGCACGGGTGTCCGCGCGTCATCGGCTTCGCGACAATCTGGCGCTCGCCGGAAGGCGAGTTGATGCGCCGATGATCGCGGCGATCATCACCGCGCTTCTGGCGATTGCCGCAGGCCTGCCATTCTCCCGCCGCCTCGGCGAGGCGTATCTGTTAGGCGTCGGAATTCAGGCCGCGATTCTTTGTATCCTTCCGTGGTCGCGGCCGATCGTGATCGCGGCAATCATTTTGGAGTGCGGCGCCTTGGCGCCGCTTTGGCTTCGGCGTTACGAAAGCGGCAGCAAGCTGCCGCACTCCATAATCGATCTCGCGACGCTCGTGTTGATCGCGGGCTACGCGCGCTTCGCGACGATCGCGTCCCCGACCGAGATCGATTACATCTGCATCTGGGGCTTGAAGGCTGAGAAGTTCTGGGTCGCGCACGGCATCGATTGGAACTTTCTCGCTCAGCCGTTCAATGCATTCGCGCATCCCGACTATCCGTTGCTGGTGCCGCTGGCCTACGATTTTCAGGCGCTGGTCGGCGGTGCGTGGATCGATCGATGGGCGGGAGCGCTGAGCATCGGATGCGGCATCGCGGCGCTGCTCATCATTCGATCGGAGCTGCGCGGCTGGATCGGAGCGCTGGCGGCTCTGATTCTGATGCCGCTCGTCTTCTCGCCATATGTCGGAGATGCCGAAGGTCCGCTGATCGCCTACAGCATCGCGGCGATTTTGCCGCTGCGCAAGCGCGAGAACATCACGCGATGTGCCGTTTTCCTCGGATTCGCCGCATCGTGCAAGAACGAGGGCCTGACGCTCATCGTCGCCGTCGCGATCGCGTTGATGATCTCGGGCGCGAAACAACTGGTCCCGAAATTGTGGCCGGCGGTCGCCATTCCGTTTCCCTGGTTGATCATCAGCCGTCTGCATCATCTTCGCAGCGATTTTGCCGAGGGCGGCCTGATCGGCAGGATCGTCGAGCACGTCACGAATCCCGCGCCGATGTTGCAGGCGATGGCTGCCTATTCGCCGGGTCGCGTGATTTTCTGGATCGGCCTCGTCGTGGCGCTGGCGATCGGATGGCGGCGCGTCGTGGGCGAGGAGCGCTTCCTCGCGAGCGCGTCATCACGCCGCACGATGTCTCGTGGCACGTCCGCTGGTCATGGGAACGCCTGGTCCTGCAGGTGACGGCGCTGACAACATTTCTGGCGATCGTTGCCGCCCGGCCATAATTGTACTATATTACTAGTACAATAGTATGCAACTCCGTCTCGACGCCAAAGATCCCCTCCCGATTTATGCGCAGCTCGAGCGCGAGATCCGCGTCGGCATCGCCACCGGCAACATCAAGCCCGGCCAACAGTTGCCAACCGTTCGGCAACTCGCAGTCGAATTGCGCGTAAACGCCAATACGGTCGCTCGCGTTTACCTCGCGCTCGAACGCGACGGAGTGCTGAGCACCAAACGCGGCGTAGGAACCTTCGTCGCCGAAGGCGTCCCGCAGAAGACGAACGCGCCCTATCGCGAGCGTCGGCTTCGGCAGGCCATCGATCGGTTCCTTACGGAAGCCACATCGCTTGGCTACAAACCGCGCGAGGTCGTTCGCGCCCTTGCGCGGCGCATCAGGGAAGGAGAATGACCATGATTGTCCCCGTTGTCCCAGTTGCCGGTAGCAAAACGCAGGTTGCCTGGAATCCGCGAATGAACATCGTCGCGGCGATGGTCTGGATCATCGTCGGCGCCGCCGGAATTCCGCTGGCCATCGTGCGGCGCAATCCGATGTGGTTTTTGGGCGCCATGCTGCTCGGATTGATCCTCTCGTTGTCGCCGAAAGTCGCCAAGCAGGGCTGCGAGGGCCGGGATTGTTCTGGGTCGTGCCGCTGATCGACAGCGTGTCGAGCTGGATCGATCAACGCGTGATCACGACCAGCTTCGCCGCCGAGCAGACGCTGACCTCCGACACCGTCCCCGTCAACGTCGATGCCGTTCTTTTCTGGATGGTGTACGACGCCGAGAAAGCAGCGTTGGAAGTGCAGGAGTACAAGGAAGCAGTGAGCTGGGCCGCGCAGACAGCACTGCGCGACATTATCGGCCGCACCGGCCTGACAGATCTTCTGCGCGGACGCGAGCGGATCGAAGAGCTGTTGCAGGACCTCATCGATCAGCGCTGCAATCCGTGGGGTGTCAGCGTGCAATCGGTCGAGATGCGCGACGTGATCATCCCCGACGCGCTGCAGGATGCCATGTCGCGCGAAGCGCAAGCCTCCCGCGAAAAACAAGCCCGCATCATCCTCGGCACCGCCGAAGTGGAGATCGCGAAACTGTTCAAGGAAGCGTCCGTGTCGTATCACGACAATCCGACCGCGCTGCATCTGCGGGCGATGAACATGCTGTATGAAGGCCTCAAGGAGAAAGGCGCTCTGATGCTCGTTCCTTCCTCAGCCGTCGAGTCGATGGGCATGGGCGGACTTCTCGGCGCCGCCGCGCTCAACCAGCAGAAGCTGACCAGCTCGACTGGCACCGTAGAATGAAGTGATGCGCCGCTTCGGTGCGGTGATCGTCGCCGTCGCGCTCACCAGTTGCGCGACGGCGATTCACCACGATCTGCAGAGCATTCCTGTCACATCGACGCCCCCCGGCGCGAGCGTGCAGCTCGATTGCGGCCGCGGTGCGATGAGCGTCGGAACAACGCCGATGACGCTTACGCTCCAGCGTCGCGACCGGGCGTGCATGATCACGTTGACGAAAACCGGTTGGCAGCAATCGATTGTCCAGTTTCATCGAACGTTGGCGCCGGCGGCGTTGACCAACGTCGTTCCGGCAGGCCTGGCGGCAGGAATCGTCGAGTCGAGCCACGTCGAGATCGCTGGCAGCAATGGCTCGACGAGCGGTGGGATCGTGACGGCGTCGGCGTCAGGATCAGGTTCGATCTCGCCGGTGGCCGTGGCAGGAATCGTGTTGTCGGCGGGCTTGCTAATCGACATTCACACAGGCGCAGTGTTCGAGCAGTCGCCGCGCCGCGTGGATATCAGGCTGGAACCGAAGCGTTAGTCCGCTCTTCCGGCTTCTTGCGCATGTCGAGAAAGAGCAGTCCGATGCCGATGCAGATCGCGGAGTCGGCGACGTTGAATGCCGGCCAGTGGTGCGTCTGCCCGCCCCAGTTGAGGTAGACATCGAGAAAGTCCACGACGTAGCCGAGGCGGAAGCGATCGATGAGATTGCCGATCGCGCCGCCGAGGATCAAATGCAAGCCGACCTGGAGCAGGCGGTCGGTGACCGCGGTGCGAAATGCGTAGGCCACGACAACGAAGAAGACGCCGATCGCGCCGATGTTCAAGAGCAGCGGAACGATCGCCGATTGCGCATTCGCTCCGATTCCAAAGGCGGCGCCGGTGTTGCGCACGTGGACGAGTTGAAAAAGATTCGGGATGAGCGAAACGGAGTCGTGCATGTCGATGTGCGTGCTGACCATCCACTTCGTCCATGCATCCAGCGCGATGACTGCGAGAGAAATCAGCAGATAGGGGAGACGTTTCATCGTGTACCGTCATCCTGAGCCGCGAAGACGGCGAAGGATCTCCGAGACGGTAACTTGAGATTCTTCGCTGCGCTCAGAATGACGACGCTCCTTTTTCCTCGATGAGCTTATCGAGCTCGAGGCGCAAGCGGCCGAGGATTTCATCGTAGGTGAACTGCCCGAGCGTCTGCGGCCCGCGCTTGAGATTGACGAAACTCGGAGCGCACCACATGCCCAGGTCGGCGTCGTCCGTTTCGCCCGGACCGTTGACGCGGCAGCCCATCACCGCGATCGTGATGTCGTGCTCCTTGGCGTAGTCCGTCATGTCGCGGACGTTTTGCGCCAGATCGATGAACGCTTCGTTCTCGACGCGCGAGCACGACGGGCAACTGATGATGTTCAGCCCGTGCTGCTCGAAGCGTGGAACGGAGCGGAAGCGCTTGTTCGCGATGTCGTCGAGAATCTGGCGGCCGACGGTGACCTCTTCACCTTTGCGTTCGAACGGAAGCGTCAGCGATACGCGGATGGTGTCGCCGATACCTCGCGTAATGAGTTGTTCGAACGCAACGCGCGTCTTGATCACGCCGTCAGGCGGCATCCCGGCCTCGGTGACGCCGAGGTGTAGTGGAACGTCGGGCCGCGACTCGGTGAACAGGACGTTCGCGTCGATCACTTTGTTGGGATCGGAATCCTTGAGCGACACGCAGTACTGATCGAATCCGAGATCGTCGAGCATCGCAGCATGCTCGAGCGCTGATTCGACCATCGGCGTGATCGAATCATTCTTCGCGTACCGGCTCAGTTTTTCAGGATCAACCGAACCGCAGTTGACGCCGATGCGCATCGCGCATCCGTGATCCCGCGCGACGTCGACCAGGTAGCGCACTTTGTCGCGAATCGGCTTCTCGCGCTCGATGTGATGCAGATGTCCCGGGTTGTAGCGAAGTTTCTGAACGAAGGGTGCGACTCTTTCCGCGAGCCGGTAATTTTCCTGAAGATCGATGACCAGATTCGCGTCAGCACGCGCTTTGCGGACTTCCGAAAGAGCGACGACGTCTTTGGCGGTGTCGATCGCGATACGGATGATATCGGCACCCGCTTGTTCGAGGAGCTCGACCTGGCGAACGGTCGCGTCGATGTCCTGGGTCCGCGTGGCGGTCATCGACTGCACGGCGATCGGATTGCCGGCGCCGATGGAGACGTTGCCGATGCGAACTTCGCGGGTTTTTCTCTCGGTCACGCCGTGATTAACGCTTGTGAATTCTAAAGATTCCGGTCGGAATCGGCTACACTAAACTATGATGCGGCGGCTGCTTCTCGCCATTGCGCGGGCAGTTGCATTGTTGATACTGGTTGCCGGCTTCAGCGGCGCGCTGACACTCGCGTTGCCGAACGTCTCTCCCGCCATCCGCTACGGCTCGGCTCTCGTCCTCGGCGTTGCGATTTTCGAAACACTTCGGCCGCGCGAGCGGCGGGCCGCCATTGCCGAACCTGTGGCCGCGGTACCGGTCGGCGCTTCCGAGGATCTCGTCGAAGCGCAGCGCGTGATCGACGAGCTTCGCACGGAGATCCAGCGCAATCGCGAAGAGAGTCAGGGCCGAACGGACTCGCTCACGCGCGATGTTCAGGATGTACTGCAGACCAATTCCGGGTTGCGCCAAAAGATCGACTCCGTCGAATCGACACTCTCGCAAGCGCGCGCGAAGGCGGCCGAGGAAATTCAGAAAGCGCGCGCCGGGAACGATCAGCTTCGTGCGCAGATCGACCGTGAAAAGCAGAATACGGCCGCGCTCCAGAAAACTGCCGATGCGCTTCAGAGCGAACGCGAGAACTTGCAGTTACAACTCGCCGATTTCGACAAGCGCCTCGCATCGTCGATGCAGGAGCTCGAGGGACTGCGCGCCGAGCGCCAGCGCGCGCGTCGCGAGATCGAAGATGCCCGCCAGCAGGCGGAGGTCGATAAAGCCGGAACGCGCGCTTCCACCGAAGCCGAATGGCGGGCGAAGGTCCAGCAGGCGAGCACGGGACACGCCGCCGCTCTGGAATCTCTGCGCGCCGAAAATCAGCGCGCGCTTCGCGACATCGACTCGCAATGGAATGCCAAGCTGCAATTGATGTCCTCGTCTCACGCCAAGGAGCGCGATGAAGTTCAGAACGAGGGACGCAAGCTCACCGCGCGCGTCACCGAGCTCCAGCGGCAACTCGAGGAGAGCCGGCGAACGGCGCAACAGCTTCTGAGCGCCGGTCAGGAATTGACGCGACAGCTCGACGAGGAACGCCAGCGCTTCCAAAGCGATCTCCACGAAGCGCTCGATCGCGAGCGACAGGCGTTCCGCGAACAGCTCGATGCGCGTCCGGCCGTGGATGAGAAGACGCTGCGGGAAAGCATCGATCTCGACTGGGGCAAAAAGCTGCAGAAGATAGTCAATGAGTTGACTAGTGATCACGAAGACGCGATCGGCGAGCACATCGAAGCCCGCGAGGCCGCCAAGGCCGAGCTGCGGTCGCTCAATCTGAAACTCAAAGGATTGGAACAGCAGCTCCAAAGCGCACGCGACGGCCGCCTCGGACTCCTGCAGCGCGACGACCAGCTCACGCAACAACTCGTGCGCCAGAAGGCGGAGCACGAGCGTCTCGAGCAGGAAATCGCGACGTTGCGGACGCAAACGACGACGGTCGACGAAAAAAGCATCCGCGACAAGGTCGAAGCGGAATGGAGTGAGAAGCTGCAAACGATCGTCAATCACATGGCAACCGATCATGAATCGGACGTTGGGAAGGCGATCGAAGAACGCGAGGCCGCGCGGGCCGAAGCGCGAAATCTCGCGATCAAGTTGAACGCGATGCAGCAGAAACTCGACGGCGAGCGGCAAAATCGCGAAGCGCTCGCCGACAAATTACGATCGGCGAACGAGGAGATCGTGGCGCTGCGCTCCGCCCCACCCACCCCCGCCGCCCAACCCGCCCCCCTCCCGCCCAGCGTGACGCCGACCGTGCCGCTGCCGGTCATCAAAATCGAGGATGAGCAGCGCGCGCGTGAAGAGGTTCTGCAGTTCGCGGAACAGGCGCACGAGGTGCTGCGCCGCATCACATCGCCGGGAACCGAGTCGTTGCCGAGCGACGAACG
>QHVX01000269.1 GCA_003222375.1 Acidobacteriota bacterium | reverse complement strand
GAGTACCCGCGATGGCTGAAGGCCGATTCTTCGTGCGACCACCCGGTCGATCACTGTTGTCGTTGCGCCGGTATCGACAAGGAAACGCAACGGCCCCTGCGATCCGATGCGAACCATCGTGACGAAGGCCGTCCGGGTCGGTTGGAGCGGGATCGAGCAGGCCAATGCTGTGCCCGCCCAAAAGCTCACACACAAGGCCACGATCCCGAGCTTTCCCATGCTGCCGCAAGATCCGGCGCGGGGCGATCAGAGTCGTGACGAGCGGATGATCTCTCGACGGGGTTTGCTGATGAATTGACGGGAGGCGCCTCAAACGGCTAACTCGGGGGCCGTCTCAACGTAATCTGTTACGGCGTGAGTTACCGATTCGATGGCCTGGTCGTCGATCCGATCGCTTTTCGTTTAGTCAGGAACGGAAAGCCGGTTCACATCGAGCCTAAGGCGCTGGAGATTCTGATTCTCCTGGTCGAACGACGGGAAAGGCCGGTGACGAAGCAGGAGTTGTTCAGCCAGATCTGGCCCGGCGTCGCAGTCACCGAGAACGCGCTCACCCGAGCCATCGCCCAACTGCGTAAGACCCTCGGCGACGACGCCGACGCGCCGCGGTACATCGAGACAGTTCCCACGCGAGGCTATCGCTTCATCGCGGCACTGCGAACCGAAGAACCGGCACCGCAGGTTCGGCCGCGTCGAACGAGGGTTGTCATTCTCGCTATTGTGGCAGCCGGCGTTGTCCTCGGCTTTCTCGCGATTCCCAATTTTGTCCGCCGCCACGTGGACGTCAAACGGCAGGATGGGATCGACCATCTTCCGTCGCCGCTCGCCGCCCGGCTGGTTCACGCGTCTCAAAGGTTCGAAGTTTCGCCCTCGTTTTCGCCCGATGGCGCATCGATCGTTTACAGCGCCGATGTCGACGGAACGCTTCATCTCTTCGTCGCGACGGTCGAGGGCGATCACGAACGACAACTGACGCGCGGTGAGGCCGGCGAAGCGCAGCCATCATGGTCTCCGGATGGAAAGCGGATCGCGTACACGTCGATGCGCAAAGGCGGCATCTGGATCGTCGACACAAATGGCGGCGAGTTGACGCAGGTGACGAACTTCGGATCGCGTCCGTCGTGGTCGCCCGAGGGCAAAGAGATTGCGTTTCAATCGGCCGACGACATCGAATATGGATGGAACGCATACGAGGCGCTGCCGCCTTCGACGATCTGGATTGTCGACGTCGCTTCGAAGAAGGTCGCGGCGCTCACAACCGCCGGGCATCCGGCGGGAGGTCACGGCGCGCCTTCGTGGCGGCGCGACGGCAAACGTATCGCCTTCAGCAGTTGCGATCACGAGCGCTGCGGCATCTACACCATCGCGCGCGATGCATCGGGCTTGACGGAGCTCGCAGACGATTCGCGGCGGCTCGCCTCGCCGCTGTTCGCCGCCGACGGCAAGACGGTCTATTACGTCCTCTCCCTCTACAACTATTCGTTTCTGGTCGGCGGTCCCGTTGACGCCGACGGTAAGCGCCTCGGCGATCCGCACCGTCTGCGAGAATCGAATCCTGGTGTGATGCAGCACGTCAGCTTGTCGCGCGACGGATTTCGCTTCGCATGGTCGGTCGTCGAAGAGAAGAGCGACCTCTTCGCAGTCGATGTTGGATCGAATCATCCGCCGGTACAGCTCACGAAAAATCCGATGTTGAATGCACAGTTCCCGTCGTTCTCGCCCGACGGAAAGAAAATCGCGTATTCCGCGGTCGCCGCCGGCGATGACAGCGGCATCTGGATCGCCGACGCCGATGGATCCAATCCAAAAGCGCTGATCACCGGTCCGGGGCTCAAGCAGTACGCGCGCTGGGCGAAAAGTGAGTGGGATGTTTTTTATGGTGCCTGGAACGTCGCCGAGCATCGGCCACTGCTGTATCGCGCTTCGCTGATCACGGGTCGATCCGAAGCTGTCGGAAAACTGCCTGAAGACGCCTCGGCGCCGGCAATCTCGCCTGATTTGAAAACACTGGCCTTCAATCGAACACTCGCCGGGACGACGAGCGTCTGGAGTTCTGCGCCCGACGGATCGTCGCTGCGCCGGTTGACGGAAGATGCCGATCTGGCGCGATTTCCCGTATGGTCGCCAAGCGGCAAGCAACTGGTCGTGCAACTCCGGCGCGGCGGGTCCGCTATCGCCATCTTTCCGGGCGGCAAGGTGGTGGTCACCGGCGGAGAGAATTGGCCGCACTCATGGTCTTCGGACGAAAAGGAGATCGCATTCGCGAGCCGTCGGGACGCCGTCTGGAACGTGTGGACGGTCAACGTTGCGACCGGCGCGCGCCGCAAGCTGACCGACTTCACTTCGATGACGACGTGGGTGCGCACGCCGAGCTGGTCGCCCGATGGAAAGAGGATTGCCTTCGAGCTCGGCGCGCCGCGCGGCAACCTGTGGGTCTCTGAGCCGCGGGTCGCGCAATAGCATTACCACGCGATCTTTTTGCGATCGTGAAAGAAGCCGCCCGTGGGGCCATCGTCCGGAAGCGTGGCCAGCCAGACGATCGTGTCTGCCCCCTGCTCGACACTGCGCGGCGCACCGCGGCCGCCCATGTCGGTTCGTACCCATCCCGGATCGGCGCAGTTCACGAGGATGTGATCGCGCCGCAGACCGTTGGCGAAAAGAATGGTGATCGCGTTGAGCGCTGCCTTGGACATCGAATACGACGGAGCGTAGCTCGACATTGATGAAAGCTGACCCGCGCCGGAGGAAACATTCACGATGCGCCCATGTCCGCTCTTGCGCAAAAGCGGCGCCAGCCGGCGGGTCATCAGAAACGGGCCGAGCGTGTTGGCGCGCCAGGTTTCTTCGAACTCACGAGGCTCGACATCGACGATGTTCTTTCCTTCGTCAAGCAGGATCGCGGCGTTGTTGACGAGGACATCGAGGCGGCCCACCTCCTTTTCGACAAACTGGCCGATCGCGTCGATTGACTTTGGATCCGAGGTGTCGAGAGCGTGCGCGAGGGCCGTCGGTCCAATCTTCGCCGCCGCTTTGCCAGCGGCGTCGGTTTTGCGGCTCGTGACGATGATGCGATATCCGCGCGCGGCGAGCTGTCGCGCCACCTCATGACCGATTCCGCGGCTCGAACCAGTAACGAGCGCGATGGTTGTTTCCATATGACGCCTAGGCGCGCATTGTCGCTTTGGCGAGTCCCATTACGGTGTCCCATGCGGCGCCCGGCACGCGCTGCGTGTCGTCCAGAACATCCTGCATCGCGCGCAGGAACCAGTCGCAATCGTCTTGCGTGATCGTCATGGGCGGGAGGAACTTGATCACTTCGGTGTGGTAGCCGGCCACCTGCGTGAGGATGCGATGCTTCTGCATCAGCGGAATCACGATCATCTGGCCGAATACGCCGAAGTTGAGCTTGTGGAGCATGTCCCAGGCGGCCTTCAGCTTGAACGACTCCTTCGGTCGATCGAAGTCGATTCCGATCATCAAGCCTTTCCCGCGAACATCGGAAACAAATGGGCAGGTCTCGCCGATTTTCTTCAAACCTTCCATCAGCACTTCGCCCATGATCGCGGCGTTCTCGACGAGGTGGTCTTCCTCGATGACCTGAAGTGTCGCGAGCGCAGCGCCCATCGCCATGTCGTTCTGCCCGAAGGTGTTCGAATGCACGACACAGCGCTCCATCGAGTTGAAGACCGCATCCATGATTTTTGGCCGCGTCACGACCGCGCCGACCGGAACGAATCCGCCCGATAGCGCCTTCGACACGCAAACGATGTCAGCTGATAGCAAAACCATTTGCCGGTGCGGCCCAGGCCCGTCTGCACTTCGTCGAGGACGAGCAGCGTCCCGAATTTTCTGCACAGACGCTGCGCCTCGGCGAGGTATCCGTCCTTCACGACTTCGCACGATTTTCCCTGCACCGGCTCGAGGATGAAGGCCGCCGCTTTTTTCGACGACAGCTCGCGCTCGAGCGATTCGAGATCGTTGAACGGGACTTTGCGCGTACCGGGAAGAAGATCGCCGAAACGCTCGCGGAAAAAATCGGCGCCGTTGACCGCCAGCGCGCCGGTCGTCAGGCCGTGAAATGCGTGATCGCAGTAGATGATGTCCTGACGGCCGGTGGCGCAGCGTGCAAATTTGAT
>QHVX01000268.1 GCA_003222375.1 Acidobacteriota bacterium | reverse complement strand
TGTCGCTCGCCTGCGCCGGTCTCATCCTTTTTCTTCTGCGTCCGCTCACCAGAGCGCCAGGATCGCCGCTGACGCTGCAGCCCTGTGACCTTGCGACGTCGTCGACCGTCGGTTTGATTCTCAGCAGCGCTCTCGGACTCTATCTGGAGCTGCTGTTGATCCGGTGGATCTCGAGCGAGATTCGAATCTTCGCCTACTTCAAGAATTTCGTGCTGATCGCCTGCTTCCTCGGATTCGGCCTCGGTTGCTATCTGACCCGGCGCGCCATCTCGATTCTGATGCTCGGCGTTCCGCTCGTCTTTTTCAGCGCCGCCATTTGCCTGCCCGGACCGCTGCGCCGGCTCATTGACGCCTTGCCTCCGCTCCTCGGCGCGTCGTCGGACCTTTACTTCTTCGAGTTCGGGACCGTGAGCATCACCGGTTCTCTCATCACCGGACTTGTGACCGCTGCCCTCATCGCACTGCCGCTGTTCATTCTGATCGCGATCACGTTCATTCCGATCGGGCAGCTGGTCGGCTGGTACCTCGAAACTGCGTCTAACGGAATTCGCGCGTATTCCTGGAACGTGCTGGCCAGCCTGGCCGGCATCGCGCTTTACACCGCGCTCTGCTTCGCCGATCAGCCACCGATCGTCTGGATGTTGGTGGGCGGCGTGATCGCGGTGGCGCTTTTCTGGCGTGCTCGGTGGCCGCGATGGGCAACTCTCATCGCATTCGCCGCCGCCGCCATTTTGATGTTGTTTCAGGACACCGACAGAGCACGGGTGTACTGGTCTCCATATCAGAAGCTCGCGGTTAGGCCGAATCTTCTCGATGGAAAAGTCGTTGGCTATTCGCTCGAGACCAACGGAAGCTGGTATCAGAACGTCCTGAACCTCTCTCCGGAGTTCGTCAAAGCGCATCCAAAGGTCACGGGCGGGCTGCCTCCGGAGCTGAACGCCTACAACCTGCCGTACCGCTTTGCGCCACAGCCGACGAAGGTGCTGGTGCTCGGATCAGGAATGGGAAACGACGTGGCGGCGGCCTTGCGCAATGGATCGGGCGGCGTGACGGCGGTGGAGATCGATCCGCTGATCGTCAAGTTAGGCCGCGGTCTTCATCCGGAACATCCTTATGCATCGCCGAAGGTGCGGATCATCGTCGATGACGCGCGCAGTTACATACAGAACAGCACCGAGCAATACGACCTGATTGTTTTCTCGCTGCTCGATTCACACACCACGGCATCGCACTTCACCAACATTCGCATCGACAATTACGTGTACACGCGGGAAGCCTTCGCGGCGGCCAAGCGTCTGCTGCGGCCCGATGGCGTGTTCATGGTGAAGTTTCAGGTGGAACATCGACCGTGGATCGCGGGCCGCCTCCACGAATTGCTCACCGATGCGTTCGGATTCGAGCCTCTTCAGTTGGAGGCCACCGCGGGATATCAGAGCTGGGGACGCTTTTTCATCACCGGCTCGAAACAGAAGATCGTGGCCGCCCTTGCCGACCCTCGCCTGCGTGCCTATGTGCGATCGCGCATCGGAATGCCGATGGAAGCGGTCGCGATGACGACCGACGACTGGCCGTATTTCTACCAGCGCAATCCGGGATTGCCGATGAGTGTGGCGACGATCTCGCTTTTGCTGATCGTGATCTCGCTGCTGGCGGCTCAACGCATCGGTCTGGGTTTTGCCGAACTGCGTTTGGAGTTCTTTCTGCTCGGCGCAGGCTTCATGCTGCTGGAGGCGCAAATCATCAGCCGCATGGCGCTGCTGTTTGGAACGACCTGGGTGGTGAATTCGGTCGTCATCGCCGTGCTGTTGCTGTTGATCGTGGCGGCAAACGCCATCGTGGCCGCACGTCCGCGCATCAGCGTCGACCTGGCCTACGCCGGCATCATCGTATGCGTGGCCGTCAACTACCTCGTGCCGATCCAATCGCTTTTCTATCGTTCATTCTTCACGCGCGCCACGGTGGCGACGTTGATTCTCTGCCTGCCGGTCTTCTTCGCCGGAATCGTTTTTGTGCGGAGGTTCGCGGCCGCCAGCTTTGCGGCCGAGGCGATCGGATCGAATCTGCTGGGCGCGCTGGCCGGAGGGGTGGCCGAGTCGCTCTCGCTCTGGCTCGGATTCCGCGCTCTCCTCGCCGTCGTTGCAGCGCTATACCTCGGCGCCTGGGTGGCCGGCCGCAGTTTGGCCCGATTTGTCCGCTCCCCGTCCCACACTGCCGAGGAACGAGCGCCATACTAAGGAGCATGAACGACACCGCACTGCTTCTGATCGATATTCAAGATTCCTTCAAGGTCAATGCGAACCGCTGGGAGCGACGAGGCAATCGCGACTTCGAGAAGAACGTCTCGATTCTTCTCGACCACTGGCGCTCCGCCAACTTGCCGCGGTTCTTCATCATGCACACTGATCCCGATCCGGGATTCCGGAAAGGCGATCCGGAGTTTCGCCTCATGGACTTCATGCAGCGCCGAAGTGATGAGCCGCTCCTCGTGAAGAACACGCGGAATTCGTTCACGAGCACGGACCTCCAGCAGCGCCTCGACAAGCTCGGCATCCGCCGTCTCGTCGTGACCGGCATTCAGATGGAGCAATGCGTCGAGACCACCACCCGCATTGCCGCGGATCTCGGCTACGAAGTGGACTTCGCGCTCGATGCCACGCAGACATTTCCGATCGTGAATCGAGCGACCGGCGAGGAAATCTCCACGGATGCTCTGGTGGAGCGAACGCAGTACGTTCTGCGCGACCGCTTCGCCCGCATCGTCCGCGCACGCGACCTCGTCGGCGAATTGGCCGGAGGCGTCCGATCGATCGCGTGATCTTTCTGGTTCTGCCGACGGTCGAGATCCTCGATCTGGCGGGGCCGCTGCAGGCATTCGCGGAAGCGAACGCTCTCTCGCCGCGATACGCAATCAAAACGGTCTCCACGCACACCAAGGTGGACTCTGCGCAAGGAGTCACGCTCAGTAACCTCGAGCAGCTGACGCCAGCATCCGAAAATTCGCTGGTTGTCGTTCCGGGCGTCAAGTACGCGGCTACAGAGCGAACTGACCGACGTGTAACCGAATGGTTACGCGATGCCTACGACGCCGGCGCGACCATCGCCTCAGTCTGCACCGGCTCGTTCATCGTTGGCCAGACGGGACTGCTCGACGGACGCCGCTGCACCACGCATTGGAGCCGCATCAAGGATCTCGCACGACGGTTTCCGCGAGCGCACGTGCTCGACGATCGGCTATTCGTTCGCGATGGGCGAATCGTTTCGAGCGCCGGCATCGTGTCGGGCATCGACATGGCTCTGGCCATGATCGAAGCACAGCACGGGCCGCTGGTGGCATCACAGGTCGCTCGCGAAATGGTCGTTTACATCCGCCGCGACGGTTCACAGGGCCAATCGAGTATCTATCTCGACTTTCGGACGCACATGAATCCCGGCGTGCATCGCGTGCAGGATTGGCTGATCCAGAACCCGCAGACAAAGGCCTCACTGGAAAAACTCGCGGACATCAGCGGCATGAGCGCGCGCAATCTCACGCGGCTGTTCCGGCAGGCGACCGGCGTATCGATCAAGGCCTACGCAACCCGGATCCGACTGGAGCTGGCGCGCACTCTTCGCAGCGATCCGACCCTCTCGATGGAAGCGATCGCGCGCCGATGCGGATTCAGCGACGCCAGGCAGTTGCGGCGGCTTTGGCACGGATTTGCCGTCGCGCGCCCTCTCCCGCTTAGGAGCGTCATGGCAATGAAGCGGAAAAAGAGCGAAGAAGACGTCCGACGAGAGGTCGCTCAAGTCAAGAAAGAGATCGAGGCGCTGGAAGAGCGCGCCGAGGAGCTCGGTCAAAGCTTCTGGTCATTGGATGAGGTGCAACTCGCCAGAAAAGTTCGCGGCGAGACATCAAAGTCACCGTTTATCTTTGCGCAGTCGTGGACCAGCGGAGCGTTCGTGGGCAGCAATGCCAGCTACTCGGTCTCGGTTCGAAACCCCGACCCGACTGGATACTCCTTCGTCTACGTGACGATCTTCTTCGGCCTCGGCGATTTTTTCAGCGCCGACCAGGCATGGATCGGACGCGACACACGATGGCCGGCCGTCTCGTCGGATCGCACATTCTTATCGCCGAACACCAGCCAAACCTTCAGCTTCACCTATCCGCTCCCTTCACTGCTGCGCGGCACGTACAACGGCAACTCGCTGGTTTGGAGCCGCGGCGGCACTCTATTTGACCGCACCAGCTTCGACATCAAGCTTTTGTAAGTTCGTTGACCTTCCGCCGACTCTGGCTTACTGTATCCGTTCCACAATCAAGGCGGTTCCAAAACTTGACCGAACTCTCGGAAGGAGAATTCGCATGTCCGATTCTTTCAGCGTAGTGAGCAGCGAGTCGTGGTTCTCCCGCATCGTCGGATCAATCAAGAGCGTCCTGTTCGGTTTGTTCCTCTTCATCGTGGCCTTTCCGGTGATGTACTGGAACGAAGGACGTGCGGTGCGCACCGCGAAAAGCCTCACTGAAGGGCTGGGCGCAGTCGCGCCGGTGTCGGCCGACTCGGTCGATCCAGCGCGGGAAGGAAAACTCGTCCATGTCAGCGGTGCGGTCAAGACGACCGCCGCGATTACGGACGATGAATTTGCCGTCAGCGCGCAAGGCGTAAAACTGTTTCGCACGGCCGAGATGTACCAGTGGAAAGAACACGAGAGTAAAGAAACGCGGAAGAAAATCGGCGGAGGAACCGAGACCGTCACGACTTACGAGTACCACAAGGAGTGGGCAAGCGGACGCATCGATTCATCGAATTTCAAGAAGCCGGAAGGCCATCACAATCCCGAAGCATCGCCCTACGAATCCAAGACCTTCACAGCGAACCCCGTGACGGTCGGCGCCTTCACGATGTCCGACGAGCAGGTCGCGCAGCTGACGGACTCCGAGGCGTTGCCGGTCGAGGCGGGAGCTGCCGAAAAACTGCCCGCGGCGGTGAAGGGAAAAGTGAAGGTCAATGATGGGAAGTTCTACATCGGAGAAGATGCGGCGTCACCGCAGATCGGAGATAGCCGGATTTCGTATCGCGTCGTGAAACCTGCGACTGTCAGTCTGGTCGCCGTTCAAAAGGCTTCGACATTCGCTCCTTATCAGGCAAAAGCGGGCGATGTCATCCTGTTGGTCGAGGCTGGGACACACACCGCGGCGGAGATGTTCAAGACGGCACAGGATCGCAACGCGATCCTCACCTGGATCCTTCGCTTCGTCGGCTTCTTCATGATGTTTCTCGGCTTATTCATGGTGTTCCGGCCGATCGCGGTGATGGCGGATATCCTGCCGCTCTTCGGAACGGCCCTCAGTGCAGGCATCGGCCTTTTCGCATTCCTGGGAGCGGTCGTGTTGTCGGTGGTGACGATTGCCGTCGCATGGCTGGTCGTGCGTCCGGTGCTCGGCGTTGCATTGCTCGTGGTTGCGGCGGCCGGCATCTTCGGACTCATCAAAGTCGGGCGTGGGAGAAAGGCAGTCCGCGCGGCTGCGAAGCCGGTTCCGGCAACGTAGTCTTCGTCAGTTGCTACTCGGGCCGAATCAACCCCAGCGCGGACTCTCGTCGAGTCCGACGCCGAGATCATATCGGCCAAAGCGGTCACCCGGTTTGATGGGCATGGAGGGCTATTTTCGCCTACTTTGCATAGCGCTTCGACCACGAATCGTGTTGATCGCGCAGCCGCGTCAGCAACGTCTGAAACTCCGGGTTGTTCCGAATCGGCTGCAGCAGTGGGTCTTCCGCGAACCACGGGTAGCACGGGAAACCGATACGAACCGCCTCGTTCAGCCAGCGCAGAGCCTGCGGCCGATCGCCGAGTTGTGCGTACGCGGCGCCCAGACTGTAGGCGACGTGATGATCGATCGTGGATTGCCGTGCAGTACGCGCAGCGACTTGCGACGCTTCCTTCCCGCGGCCTGTCGCTGCGAGGATGCTGGCCCAGGCCGCTGCCCCGCGCGCGTTGCGCGTGTCGCCGCCTCCGAGTCGATTCAGGAGCTGTTCGGCATCAGCAGTCCGTCCGGCGTAAAAGAGCGCGAGGCCGAGGTGGTAATCGGAGATGTCCGTACGTCGGGCAACCTCCTCGAGATCTCGAACAGCCTCCTCGTATCGACCGTTGAACAGCGCGCACACGCCGTCGATTCGCAGCGACTCGATCGGCCGCTGCGGATTGATATCCATTGCGATCCGCGCTTCGCTGTGCGCAAGCGGCAGGAGTCCGAGGTGAAGAGCGGCCGCGGCGCGGTAATCGTGGGCTAATTCGAGATCGGGATTGAGTGCGATGGCTCGCCCGCTTTCATCCATCACTTTCTCCCAATCGAATTCGTCGTAGCGATAAACCGCCGCCATCGCTTCATGCGCTTCCGCCAAATCAGGTGCCAGACGGAGAGCTTCTTCTGCCTGCTGTTTCGCGCGGGCGTTCCACATCGGAATCTCATTTTTTGACGCGAAGCGAATCCGCATGAGCGCGGCAGAATCGGCCAGCCCGGCGCGTGCGAGCGCGTACTCCGGATCGGAAGCGATCGCTTTCTCGAATTCGGCGATCGCCTGCTGCGTACCACTCGCCGTTTCCAGCATCATCGCGGCCCGCCCACGGAGATAGTGCTCGTAGGCGATCGGATTGGAAGTGAATCGGCGCGTCAGTCGCGCTCTCTGCTCTGCCGTCAAACGCGCCTGCAGCGCGAAAACGACGCGGTCGGCAATCGAGTCTTCGAGCGACAGCAGATCGCTGCGCGGGACATCGAACTGCTGTCCCCAGATCGCGGCGCCATCTTCGACGCGGATCAGTTGCACGCCCGCTCGCAGTCGATCGCCAGCCGGTTGCAGAATTCCTGTAAGCAGATACTCCGCAGCCAGGCTGCGACCGAT
>QHVX01000275.1 GCA_003222375.1 Acidobacteriota bacterium | reverse complement strand
CTTTCCGAAACTGTTCTTGTTCTCTATGCCGAACTTCTCGACCAGGCTCGGTCCGCGGATGTCCCTGCCGAGCTCATCGCGGACGGCTCATTCGTCCAAAAAACGATCGGCGAGCATCGGTACTGGTATCGACAGAAAGTTGACGCAGGCGAGAAGCGTCAAATTTACCTCGGACTCGACACGCCGGAACTCCTTGCTCGTATCGCGGGCGCACGTCAACAAAGCGCCAACGTTCGCGCCGATCTCAATCGACGCCGCGAGCTCGTTTCCATGCTCGTCGCCGGCGGAGCTGCTGTGGAGGCACCCGCGTTCACCACAGTTCTCAAGGTGTTGGCCGACGCGCTGATCTTCCGCAGGGGCGGCGTCCTGGTCGGAACGCAGGCCTTCACCTGCTACGCAAACATGTTGGGCGTCCGCTTCGAGGCCCAGAGCGTGAGGACCGCGGACATCGATGTTGCGTATCACTCTCGACTTTCTGTAGGCATGTCGGAATCCGCACCGATTGATTTGCCAGAGGAGCTGAAAAAGGCTGACCCGAAATTCGTCGCCGTGCCGGAGCTGGACGCGCGGCATCCATCGACGTCGTTCAAGGTCCGCGGGCGAGATCTTCGAGTTGATTTCCTTACCCCAATGCGAGGGCGCGAAACGAAACCGATCTCGATTCCGCATCTTGGGGTGGCAGCACAGCCTCTGGCTGGCCTCGATTATCTGATCGAGCGTACCGCGCAAGCGGTCGTCGTCGGCGGAACCGGCATCCTCGTCAATGTGCCCGCCCCCGCGCGATACGCCCTCCATAAAATCTGGGTCGCGCACACTCGTGGCGTCGCAGAACACGCAAAGTCGCGGAAAGACTTGCACCAAGCCGAGCAGCTTCTCGACGTTCTTCTTCGCGATCGGCCCGGCGACGTCGACGAAGCGACGACAGCGATGACGGCCAGGCCGAAAATGTGGAAACGCGTAAAGCCCGAGCTGACGCGTATTACGGACAAGTAGATCACGCTTCCCCGCCCCGGTAGCGGAATCTCGCGACCTCCGACTCGAAGTCGCGGCCGCTCAACACCAGATTCTGCACGGTGGCGTTGAATTCGTGCGCGATCGCGTCGTTCTCCTGCGCGATGTCGAGCATGGTCCGGGCGGCCTGCGCGATGCGCTCGGTCTCGCTCATCTGACGCTGCAGGTGATCGCGCATGTTGCGCGCATCCTCGGCGATCTTTTCCGCCGCGACCGTGATCCCGCGTCCGGCCTGCGACTGCTCCTCAGTCGCCTTCTTGACCTGCGCGGCGATCTCGCGTACGCGGTCGGCCTCCTGCGCCAGCAGCTCCGTTCCGCGCGCCTGCTCACGCGTCCCGCGATTGATCTCCGCGATCGCGTCCGACATCCGCGACGTCACGTCGTGCAGGTGCCGGCTGGCGGCGGCCTGCTCCTCGAGCGCGCGCGAGATCTTCGTCGCCATGTCGTACGACCGCGCGGCGCTGTCGACGATCTTCTGCAGCGATGACGTCGCGTTCTGCGCGAGCTGCACGTTGGCCTCGACGCGCTCCACGCCTTCGTTGATCTTCGCCACCGCCTGACGCGATCCGCTCTGCACTGCCTTGATGATCGCCGCGATTTCTTTCGTCGATCCGCGCGTGCGTTCGGCCAGCTCGCGGATCTCGTCGGCGACCACGCCGAATCCGAGGCCTTGCTCGCCCGCCTGGGCGGCAATGATGGCGGCGTTCAGCGCGAGAAGATTCGTGCGCGTCGTGATCTCCTCGATCACGGTGAGAATCTGATTGATCTGGCCAACCGAGCCCTGCAGCTCGTCGATCGTTGTGGCGGTGCTGTTGGTGAGATCGCGCGACGCGTTGATGCCCTCCACCATCGTCGCCACGGCCTCCCCGCCCGCCTCAGCGTCTTCGCGGACGTGACGCGAGATCACGGCCGTCGATTGCGCGGCGTCGCGCAGCTCGGTGATCGTCGAATCCATCTCGCTGACGAACGAGAGCGCTTCTTCGCCGATGCTCGCGAGCACGCCGGTGCGCTTCGAAATCTCGCGCATCGACGCATCCATCTCCGTCGTCGATGCCGAGGTTTTTTCGACCGATTGAAAGAGACGGTCGGTGCTTCGTGCGATCTGCTCGGCCGACGCCTGGAGCTCAAGCGCGCGCGAGGATGCGTCTTCGATCAGCGACGTGACGGTGTCGGCTGCGGCGAGCACGCTGCGGATGCCGCCGCGTACATTTTCGAGTGAGCTCGTTGAATTCTCGGTCAGCTTTGCCTGATCGCGCGCTCGCGTGAGCAGCGACTCCGTTCCGCCGGTGATTACGCGGACACCTTCCGTGATCGTGCTGCCGCTGCCGCCCACGCGGCCTAACAGCCGCCGCAGATTCGTGCGCATCTCGCCGAAACTGTCGGCGAGCTCGCCGACTTCATCGTCGGAGAACACGCGCGGCGCGGCGTCGAAGTTTCCCTGCGCCATGTCCGCCGCCAGCCCGCGCAGCGCGCGGAGAGGCGAGGTCACGTCCCGCGAAAGGAAGTACGCCGCGATGGTGAAAACGAGCGACGTGAGCAGCGCGATGATCACGGTGTACAGCGTGATCTGCATCGGAATCTTGCGATACGGCTCCCACGGAATCGAAAGCGCCAGGATCGAGCCATCCTTGAGCCGCGCGAACTTCACGACGTGCGGCGATGCGAACGCCGTGCTGTCGCCGGTGTGGATGCGGCGAATCATCTCGACTTCATCGGGCGTGAGGGGATCGCCCGTGTTCGTCACCTGACCATTTTTCGAGATCAAATGCAGCGTGTAGTCCGAGGGAATGTAGAGGCGGAGGTCGTCGAGAATTTTCGGATCGATCTGCGCCGAGAGATTGGCGGTGTCATAGATCCGCTGAAATCGTTCGGAGGAGGAAGCGATGGCGAGACGCTCGAGCGCGATCAGCACTTTCGACGAGATCAACTCGATCAGCGCCGCCGAAGAAACGATGAAGCAGCCGATGAAGACGATCGCGATCTTTCGGCCGATCGACGTCTCGTGGCCGACGAAGCGCCCACGACCGTTCGCTGTCAGCAGACGCTTGGCGGCGACGTACGCCCACGCAATTCCCGGAAATGCGGCGATCGAAGCCGCGACCGCGAAATAGCCGAAGCCCATCCACGTCCGCATCACCAGCCAGGTCGATGCGGCAGCGAAGATGATTCCGCTGAGCCCGAGGACGAGGACGGAGACGCGGAGCGTGATGCGGAAGCAATCGGACATCTCTTTCGAGGCATCGCGTTCCGCGGCGATCGCTTCTTCCACGCGGCGGGTGTGCGGCGTCAGGAAATATCCGTAGGCCAGCGCCGCGACGACGTACATCCATAGAAGAAGGAGCAGGACGTCGACGGCCGTGCCCGCGGAAAGCGTGATCACTTGCGCGACGAAGAGAAACGCGAGCGGGATGGTCACCGCCGCCGGCGGCGCCGTCAGCCAAAGGAGATAGCGCTGCGTGAAGGACACGGTTAATTGTAGTGCTGAGTACTGAGTACTGAGTGCTTAGTATGATGCGGGCGTGCGGGACTCAGTACGCAGCACTCAGCACTCAGTACTTTATCTCCACGGCTTCGCCTCGTCGCCTAACAGCCAAAAAATTCAAAGCCTCCG
>QHVX01000265.1:7566-9926 GCA_003222375.1 Acidobacteriota bacterium | reverse complement strand
CGAATCGAGGCGATTGAAACCGCCGATCAGATCGGGATGCGCAACCATCGCGTTCCAGATCCAGTCTTTCTCTTTATCGGTCACGAGATTTGCGAAGAGGCGGGCGAGGTCGGTGACTGTCATGCTGACGGTCGGAAGACCGCAGCCGTCCTTCGCGATCGTTCCGGCTTTCCAATCCGATCCGAGGACGTGATGGATGTAGGCGAGGTGCTCCTGAAAAAACGGGTGATGCGGCCAGACGTAGCCGATGCGCGACCATCCCTTCAGCTTGCAGCCGCGCAGAATCGCAGCGTGTTCGCCGGAACAGCAGTGATACCACCGGCGTGGGCGTCGCACCTGACGGCCGAATTGCACCAGCGGCACGTCGAGGGGGGTCTGCATCATGCCCCATTCGCTCTGCAGCAGAAGCGAGCGCGCGACGCGAACGTGCTCGGTGTCTCCGTTGTGCGATGCGACTGCGATCGCCTTCTGCTCTGAATTCAACGCGTTCCGAAATTCCTCGGCGAACACTTTCATCATGATCGGTTTGGCCATCGAGCGTCCGTAGACTTCGACATTTCCGCCGAACGAGTAGACGACGTTGCGGCCCGACACCCACGACACCGCGCCGTGGATCGTGTTCTCCGCGATGCCGTTGCGGCGGTACTCGACGAGTGGCTGCCAATCGGGGCGCACGCGCGTCATTGTAGTGCCTCCGCGACTCTTCCCATGAAATCACTCATATTTTTCATCACTCTTTTTGAGTCATGATTATTGAAATCGAACCACAGCATCAGGCGGTCCTCGGGGTGAAAGCGCTCCTTCGCCTGTTTCACGATTGCGTTCGCGTCGCCGATCAGCGCATTGTTCGTCGCACGCCGGACCTTTTCGGGATCGAGTGTTCCCTCCAGCGCACGCCAGTAGTTGCTGAGCGCGTCGCGCGCCTCCTCGGCCGCCTGGGCCGCGTCGTCGTTGATGAAGACCAGCACCGTTCGCGGCATCAGGCGGCGATGCCACGTTCCCTGATAGCCGGTCGCCATGCGCTCGTTCGTCTTTTCGATCGCATCGCCGGGCGTAATCGACAAATTGAAGACGCCGACCGGAAGGATCGTGTTCGCGAAGACTTGCATGTGCGGATCGTGCGATCCGATCGACAGATGCAGCAGCTCCATGCGCACGTCGTGCGGAATGATTTTCAGATTCGGAAAAACCCATCGCGGCGCGACAGGGGTTTCGTCGATGTTGCGCTTGGCGATCATCGATGAATTCAGCGTCTCGCCTTTCAGCAAACGCAAAAAGATCTCGGTGGCCTCCTCGAAGATTTTGTTCTTCACGGCCGGCCAGTTCGCTTCTTCGAAGGCGTCGCGCGGCACGATGCCGTACGGAATGTTGATGTACGGAAAACGTCCGGAAGCGAAGCCGACCGTCAGCGTCCGCCGCTCGTTCGGATCGAGACCGTGCAGCGCCAGAAATGTCTTGATGCGCTCGGCCGCCGCGATCGGGCCGCCGTTGCAGAGGATGTTCATGATCGCGGAGCCGACGCCGATGCGTTTCGTGCGCGCGAAGATGCGGTGCGCAAGCTGCAGGATGTCGGTGCTGAGCCCGATCTCTCCAACGAAATGCGGGATCACCGCGCCGCGGTTTGTCTTCTGCACTTCGGTCGAGAGATGGCTCTCCGCGACCCAGCCCGTGCCGAAGCCGAGGCGATCGGCAAGCTCGACCTGCTCGAAGAAGTTGTCGAACATCACCTTCTCCGAGGGCAGGTACCCATGCACCTCGGTCTGGCAGATCGAGAAGAAAATGTCGAATTCCAACGGCGCGCTCGCGCCGCGAATCGTACTAGAACCGGCGGATCGCGGAGATCGACCCGACCCCAATACCGCGGCCAAAGTTTATCCCGAGCGCAGCGAGGGATCTCCGGTGGAGCAGCGACGCTGGTCCGAACCACGGGATTCGATGCGCCACCGTAGATCCCTCGCCGTCTTCGCGGCTCGGGATAAACTGCGAAGCTAGAACCGGCGGATCGCGGAGATCGACCCCACGCGGTAGCGCGGCGAGCGGTCGTACGCGGCGTCGACCTGAAACTTCGGCCACGCGAGACCGAAGCCGACCGAGACGTGGTGCTGATCGTTGCTCTTCGGATACAGAATCGCCGCCGCGACCGCATCGGGTGCGGTCAGCGGTCCGCGGTACTCGATGGCGTGCGCAGGATCCTTCCACACACCGGCGCGCACGGCGACCGGCGATTTGTTCAGAAAGAAAAAGTATTCGGCGCCGAGGTGGACTTCGGTGACGTCAGCCGCTTTGTAGGCTTTGTCGATGGCGCGGATGTCTTCGTTGATCGAAACGAAATTGTCGACGAGGTTCGAGTAGGTGATGTG
>QHVX01000265.1:0-7528 GCA_003222375.1 Acidobacteriota bacterium | reverse complement strand
TATCGGAGACCTTCACGAATTCGAACTTCGTGTCGGAGTTCGCGGCGAACGTTGGCGCGACGAACTTCGCGCCTTGTTTGTAGACCGCGCCGGCGCTGAATTTGTCATTCGGCTCCCATTTCACGCCGCCGGCGAGAGTCCAATCTGACTTGTCTTTCGCTTTCGAATTCGTATCGCTGACATCGCTGGTCGCTTGGACTGAGATGCTGGAAAAATCAAACGTCGGCGTGACGCGGAATGTGAACGCGGCCTCGTTGAATCGTTGATACCGGACGGTGCCGCCGAAAGAGACCTTTCCGAGCTTGTATGCGCCGGCAACGCCGAACGTCCGTTCCTGGACCGTCAGCGCGCTGAGGAACGGAAGGATCTGGTATTCGAGGCACGCGAAGAAATCATTCTTCTGCTTGCGAATGTCCTCACACTGGCTTTTGCTCACGGGAGTGCCGCCCTTGGGCAGATAGAAATTCGGGACGTTCGTCTTGATCGCGCCCGTGAACATGTTGCGTTCCGGCACCACCTGGCCCGCTCCTTCGTTGCGCAGCGGTTCGTGGAAGTAAAGACCCAACGTCCAATTCTTGATCGGATACACGAAGCTGCCGAAGGTCAGCTCCACGCGCTGGCTGTAGTGGGCGAACGCCGTGCGCTGCAGGTCGGGAAACGTTCCACTGGTCGTGAATAGCTGCTGTTCCTGGTAGTTGCGCACCTCGACGGAGACTTCCGGCCGCCGCAGAACCGTCAAGCCGGCCGGATTGGCCTCGGCCGCCGACGCATCATCGGCGAGACCGAGAAACGCTCCGCCCATGCCGAGCGATCGTGCGCCGGGATTGCCGAAATTGAAGGTCAAACCGGACAGCGATTCGATGTCCGCTTGCGCATGCTCAAGAATAGCAGTTAGCGTCACCCTGAGCGAAGCGAAGGGTCTCGCATGCAGCGATGTGAGATCCTTCGCCGTCTTCGCGGCTCAGGATGACGAGTGCGCGCGCGTGCTCGTCACTTCTCGCACCACCCGCTCGATGACCTCGGCCGGTGCGCCGAGCTGCTTCACCCGATCCTTGCGCCAGCTCCACTCGATCTGGCCGTTGGCGAGACTCTTCGCGCCGACGGCGATGCGCAGCGGAAAGCCGATCAGGTCGGCATCCTTGAATTTCACGCCCGGCCGCTCGTCACGATCGTCGAGAAGAACGTCGATTCCGGCATCGAGAAGTTTGCTGTAAACCTCTTCAGCGGTCGTTCGGACGTTGTCTTCGCGGCCGACTTGCGTGATCACGACCTCGAATGGTGCGATCGGGATCGGCCAGATGATGCCGGCATCGTCGTGACTCTGTTCGACCGCCGCGGCGACTGTGCGTCCGATCCCGAGTCCGTAGCACCCCATGATCATGAGCTGACGCTGGCCAGCTTCGTCGAGATACGTGCAATGCATCGACTCCGAATATTTCGTGCCGAGCTTGAAGACGTGTCCGACCTCGATGCCGCGGTAGATTTCGAGGGCCGTCCCGCAGCGCGGACAGGGATCGCCGGCGAAGACGGTCGTGAAATCGCCGTACTCCGGCTGGGCAAAATCGCGGCCGGGATTCGCGCCGCCCAGGTGCGTGTCGGGTTTGTTGCCGCCGACGATCCAATTCTTGCGGGGTTTGAGAGAAACGTCGGCGAGAACGCGCTTCGCTCTCGTGCCGACCGGACCGCAATAGCCGACCGGTCCGCCGGTTTCGTCCTGGAATCGCGAGTCAGGAAGCATCTCGAGCCATTCGGCGCCGAGGTAATTCTTGATCTTGATGAGGTTTCCTTCGCGATCGCCGCGCACGAGGACCATCACGCAACCGAGGTCGCTGTCAAACACGAGAGTCTTCACGAGCTCGGAAGTTTTCTTTTTCAGAAAGCGGCCGACGTCATCGATCGACTGCGTGCCGGGCGTGTGCAGCGGCGCCAGCTCGGTCATCGGCGCGGGCTCGGGCTCGTCGGAGAAAAATTTCGACGTCGCCTTCTCGATGTTCGCGCCGTACTTGCAGTTGGGGCAGCTCACCACCGCGTCTTCGCCCGACTGCGCGAGCACCATGAACTCGTGCGAGGCGGAGCCGCCGATGTTTCCGGTGTCGGCTTCCACAGCCACGTGATCGAGTGCGCAACGCGTGAACACGCGGCTGTACGCGGCACGCATCTTCTCGTAGGTCTCGGCGAGGGATTCCATCGACACGTGGAATGAGTAGGAGTCCTTCATCGTGAATTCGCGTCCGCGCATCAATCCGAAACGCGGACGGAGCTCGTCACGAAACTTCGTTTGAATTTGATAGAGATTGATCGGAAGCTGCCGATACGAATTCACCGAGTCGCGCACGGTGTCGGTGATGACTTCCTCGGCCGTCGGCGCATAAACGAAGTCGCGGTCGCTGCGATCCTTGATGCGCAGCAGCTCGCGTCCGTAGAGCTTCCATCGACCCGACTCCATCCATAGCTCGCCCGGTTGAATCGTCGGCATCAGGAGCTCGACCGCTCCGGCGCGATTCATTTCTTCGCGCACGATCCCCTCGGTTTTCTTCACCGAACGAAGGCCGAGCGGCAGATAGGTGTAGATGCCGGCAGCGACTTTGCGGAGCATCCCCGCGCGCATCATCAGCTTGTGACTGATGACGTCGGCATCGGCCGGATCTTCGCGAAGAGTGTAGAGAAAATACTGCGACCAACGCATAAAAGAGGCGAATTATACTGAGCGGGATGCCCACCGGCCGCATTCTGAAGTTCAATCGGACCCCCGTCGCCCAACTCATCTCGTGCGCAGCGGTGTTCGGCTCGGCGGCGCTGCTCTTCAAGTACTTGTCGCAGGGGTGGAACGAGGTCGAACTTTTTCCGTTCGCGGGGCTCATTCTCCTGTTCATCGGCACGCTGGTGGCGGCCGTGATTCAGTACGGGGATCACATTTACGTCAGCGATGACGGCGTTTTGTACGAGAACCGCGTTCTCTCGCTGTTCGGGAAACGGTCGCGCTGGCTGCGCTGGGAAGACGTGGTCGAAGTCCGCGAGATCAAGCGCAAGGTTCTGATTCTTCTCTCGCACGACGGCCGCCGCGTTCTGGTCGACGCGATCCTTGGCTACGCGATTGCACGAAACGAAATTCTCAGGCGAGCGCCGCACGCGATTGTGTCGGGAACGCTGGCCCGAGATGAGGCTTGAGACGTCGTGTAATTGTCGTTGCACTGGCAGCACTGCTAGTTCTCGCCGGCATCTTCGTTTTCCTTCTCGCGCGTCAGCGGCTTCGTCGTCATCGATATTTTCGCGCCGCGCCGGCCGAGCGTGCGAAGGCCGTCGGGAAGCTGGGGAGTCCGCAGCAATGGACCGATCAATTTCGCGCGCTGGAGTCCCTAGGCCGGTGGGGACAGCTCGAAGAGTTGCTGGACGGTCTCGAGAAATCGAGTCCCGATCTCTACTCCCGCAATCAGCTCGGCTATCTTCACGCGCGGGCGCTGATCGAGAACAACGAGCCGCGCGACGCGATGCACAAGCTCGCGCCCTTCCTCGCCAACGGAAATCGTCTTCGCGATCTGGCGCTCTTTCATCAGGCGGAGATCGAGAATTCCCTCTATCGCGATCAGGCCATCGACGATGAGACCGAACATCTGACGCAGCGCGGCGACGTGCAGGCATTTGTAACCTTTGGGTTACATATTTATGCGTCGGCTCCTACCCAACGGCGCCGCGATCTCGATGCCCATCTGGTCGAATTGCTCGTTCGGCACGGCGACGCTGCCGGCGCGCTGCAGAAAGGAATCGCCCTGCTGCGCGGCGGGACGCTCGATGATCCCGCCGAGCTTGCGAGCCGCGCGCTCGACCGTCCCGAATGGATCCGCCGCATGTCGCCCGATCAGCAGGTCATGCTGGGCGAAGCGTTTCAGAATCACCGGCATTTCGACCGGGCGGTGGCGGTCTTGTCGCTGGCGATCCGCGCGATGCCGCAAAAACACGACGATCTGCAGTTCGCGATCGGTCGCTGCTATTTCGGCGACGAAAAGTATCCGCAGGCGCAACAGGCCTACATGGCCGGCGCAAACAGCACCCGCGACGCGAAGTGGAGAGCGACATTTCTCTTCCACGCTTCACGCGCCGCGCAACTGCAAGGCGATGACAAGACAGCGGAGAAGCTGATGACGGCCGCCATTGCGGTGCCCGGACGCTTTCCCGCGACCGCTGCCGCACTCACACAGCGGATGCGGACGCGCCTGAAACAGCATCGGTTCGCGGAGGCCGCCGGCGATCTGGCGTTCATTCGAAAGAATTGGCCGAAGGATCATGCGGTCGTCGAAGCGTCGCTGGCATACGCGATCGGAATGTTAGGCGCGGGGAACAGCGGCGCGACCGTCGTGACGCTCAATGCGATCCCGCGCAACCTCCTCGACAAGTTCGAACCATACGAAATCGATTTCTGGCGGGCGCGGGCACTCGAGAATTCGAATCCGCCCGCTTCGTTTGCCGCCTATCTCAACGTGCTACGGGCACCATTGCCCTCGCATTTCGCCTACTTCGCGCGTCAGCGACTCGACTCCACCGCGATGGCGCCAAAGCTGGCCCAGGAGCTCGCCATGCGCAACGGGCAAGTCACTGCGCTGGTCAAAGCGGGGAAGTTCGATCTCGCGCGGGTCGTCGAAACGGATCGCATTCTGTTGTCGTCGTCCAACCACGCCGAGGAGTTGAAGCGATTGGCGGAAATCTATCGACAATTGCCGCGATATCGCGCGGTCCTCGCGCTCAAACCGGACGCGTTTCCGCGTTTCCCGCTGCCTGACAACGCCGACCGGATTTCGCTTCTGATGGCGATGGGGTTGTTTGACGAGGTGGCGGATGAAATCCCGAAGCGCTATCCACTGCGGCCGTTGTCGTCAGCGCTCACGCAATCCCTGGCGCTGAATCGTGGCAACGCATCGCGCGAGTCGATCTTCGCCGTGGAAGTCCTGATGCAATCGGCTCCCAATGATTACCTGCCCGAGCTGCTTCCGACGGTTGTCCGTCAGCTTCTGTATCCGCGATATTTCTACGACTACATCGTCGCCGATTCGAAACGTTACGATACCGATCCGACGCTCGTGCTCGCGATGATGCGTGAGGAATCGCGCTTCAATCCGCGCGCGAAGTCGCAAGCGGCCGCGCGCGGCCTGCTGCAATTCATCATCACGACCGCGCGCGACATCGGCCGCGACGTCGGCCTCGTCAACGTCACTGCCGAAGACCTCTACGACCCGCGCGTCATCATTCAGCTCGGCGCCAGGTATGTCAGCACGCTATCGAAACAGTTCCAGGCCGATCACTACGCGACGACGGCGGCCTACAACGCCGGACCGCATCAGGTCGCGCTCTGGTCGCGGCTCTCTCCGGCGCCGGGTGATGACTTCTTTCTCTCCTCGATCAACTTCGACGAGACAAAACAGTACGTGCGCAAGGTCATGAATTCGTACAAGCGGTATCTCGAGATCTACGGCAACGCCGGACCGCAGGGCGGGATCAGGATGGAGCCTTGACACCGCTCAACACGTGCTCGTAGAACCTGCGATAGATCGGAACGACGCGCGCTTCGTTGAACTGTCGCTCGGCGGCCTCGCGAGCTTTGTGGCCCATGCGTCGCTGCAATTCGGGATTGGAGAGGATTTCGATCGCACGCGCGGCCATCGCATCGACATCGCCAACCGGAAGCAGAAATCCGTTCTCGCCGTCGGTGATCACCTCGGGCAGCCCTCCCGCGCGCGTCGCGATCACCGGGACCTCCGAGGCCATCGCTTCCAGCGCCGCCATTCCGAACGACTCCTGCTCCGAGGGCAAGAGAAAGAGGTCGCTGGCGCCGACGATCTCTTCGAGGTTCGGGACGTTGCCGAGGAAAAAGACTTCCTCGCGAAGGTGGTGTTCGCGGCAGAACGCTTCGGCGCGCGAGCGGTCGGGACCATCGCCGATCATCAACATCCGGCTCGGGATCACGCGCGTCACGCGCTCAAAAATGCTGAGGACATCCATGACCCGCTTGACAGGACGGAAGTTCGAAACGTGGCAGATCAACTTCTCGGTCGTGACGCCGAAGAGACCGCAGGCACCGCGATCCCGCCTGAAGCGGGACGGATCGACGAAATTCGGAATGACCTCGATCGATTTCTTCGTGCCGAAGTTTCTGGTCGTTTCATCGCGCAGCCATCGCGAGACCGATGTCACGCCGTCCGAGACTTCGATGCCGAATTTCGTGATGGGAAGATAGCTCGCATCGCGGCCCACGAGCGTGATATCGGTGCCGTGCAATGTGGTAATGACTTTCAATCGCGTGGATCCAAGGATTTGTTTGGCGAGATGGGCGCTGATGGCGTGCGGGATCGCGTAGTGAACGTGCAGAATGTCGAGCTTTTCATAATCGGCGACCTCGGCCATCTTCGTCGCCAGAGCGAGCGTGTACGGCGGATACGGATCAAAAAGCGGATACGAAGTCACCGTCACTTCGTGAAAGTGCACGCGCTCGTGAAGGATGCGAAGGCGCGACGGAAGCGCGTAGCTGATGAAGTGCACGTCGTCGCCGCCGCGCGCCAGCGCGATCCCGAGCTCGGTCGCGACGACGCCCGAGCCGCCGAAAGTCGGATAGCACGTGATTCCGATTCGCATAACGAGTCCTGAGTCCTGAGTTCTGAGTCCTGAGTGGGTGGGTCTCAGGACTCAGCACTCAGCACTCAGAACTACACCTCACGATCACGATACGCTCCAAATACGTCATCAATTCGTGGCGGTTGTTTGGTCACATATGCCTCGCCGTAGCGCGCACCGATCAGCGCTCCGAAGTGTTTGCCGCGCGCTTCGATCATCTCCAGAAACTTCTCTTCGGCGATAAACGTTCGCGGTTCCTTCGATTTCCGGTCAAAAAACTGTGACTTGTAACAATGGATGGCCTTCGTTTTGACGTCCCAGGTTTCGGAGACATCGATCACGAAGCTGAGCGGCGGCAAGTAATTCTGCAGGTAGTACGCGACAACTTGCGGCCGATGCGCCGGCAACTTCGTCTCGATTTTCCCCAGGCCGGCGTAAAACGACGCCTCGGTCACGAGCCGGCCGGAGCGCGAATGATCGGGATGGCGCTCGTCGGGCCATGGTGCGAAGACGACCTGTGGGCGCCACCGCCTGACAATCTCGATGATTTCCATCTCCTCGTCGCGTCCGGCGCGCATGCCGCCGTCGCCGAAATCGAGTTGCTCGCGAAACGTCGCGCCGAGCATGGCAGCCGCCGCTTTCGATTCCCGCTTGCGCGTTTCGGGCGTCCCGCGCGTACCCATCTCACCGCGGGTGAGATCGACGATACCTGCCCGGCGGCCTTCGCCGACCATCTTGGCGATCGTGCCGCCACATGCGAGCTCGATGTCGTCGGCGTGCGCTGCGAAGAAAATCGCGTCGACCGTCTTCGCCTTCGCCATCACAAGCTCACGATCTTGAATGCCGGCGTGTCGGGTTCGATTTCATTCACAACGCGCTCGACGAGCTGTGTGCGATGTTCGCACCAATACGGCAGCCACGCGACGAC
>QHVX01000264.1 GCA_003222375.1 Acidobacteriota bacterium | reverse complement strand
GACAAAAACGAGCCGGGCAAGAAGGTCTTCCGCAAGGGATACCGCACCGTGACGTGGCGCGCGCACGACGACAACGGCGACACTCTCCGCCATTCGCTCTACTTCCGCCGGCAGGGGACGCAGCGCTGGCTGCGACTGCGCGAAAACGTCGACGAGACATCCGTCAACTTCGATACTTCACAGTTGCCCGACGGCAGCTACGAATTGCGGCTGGTGACCAGCGACATCATCGACAATCCCGATGACGCGTTGACGACGTCGAAGGAAGGCGTGATTTTTCAGGTCGACAACACGCCGCCGTCGATCGCGTTCACGACGCAAGGTGACGATGTCGTCATTCACGTGACGGACAAACTTTCGCCAATCGGCAAGGTCGAGTACTCCGCCGACGCGCAAAAATGGGTGCGGCTCAGCGCCGACGATGGCATCAGCGATTCGCCCGACGAAACGTTTCGCCTGAAGCGGAGCGCAGTGCAGGGAAAATTCGTGATCGTGCGCGCGGTCGACGCGTTCTACAACGTCGCAACGCAATCGATCGACGTGAACCAGTAGCGCCCCGCCGTCATCCTGAACCGCGAAGACGGCGAAGGATCTCGCTGATGAGATCCTTCGCTTCGCTCAGGATGACGCATCCCTATAATGGACGGCGTGAAGCGATTCGTCGTCCTCCTGCTGCTCGCCGTCGTTGCGTGCACGAACGAGCGCCCGCTTCCCACAGTCTCGACATCTGAGGATCTGAAGAAGCCGCAGGAAGGGGGGACAGTCGTCCGCCGCCTGCAGGGCGACATCGCGACGCTGAACCCTGTCATGGCGCAGAGCGTCAACGATCGGCAGGTCGATTACTACCTGCATACCCCGATGGTGCACTTCGACGCCGATCTCAGTGCGATTCCGGGTCTGGCGGAGAAGTGGGAGATCTCCAGCGACGGCCGGCTGTACACTTCGGACGGATCGAACGTCACGGCCGGCGATGTCCTGTTCACTCTGAAGAAGATCATCGATCCACAGACGGAAGCGCCGCAGATCGCCGGCGCCTTCGATCAGCTCGACCTGCGAACGACGCGCGTCGTCGATCCGCACACGATCGTGGTCGGATTCAAGGATGGAATCTCGCCGCAACTGGCGCACTTCAACGACCTCCTGGTGATCCCGGAGCACGTTTACGCGCGCGGCGATTTCAAGATCGATTTCACATCGAGAGTCGTCGGATGCGGACCGTACCGGCTCGTGCGGCGCGTCGCCGGCAAGGAGATTCTCCTCGAACGGCGCCCAGAGTACTGGGGCCCGCGGCCAAATCTTCAGCGGGTTCTGTTCAAGGTCATCGCTGACGACATCACGGCGTGGAACGCGATGAAACGCGGTGAGATCGACGAGACGATCATTTCGACCGATACCTGGCTTGCCGAGGGGCGGCGGCCGGAGCTGCAGAAATTCATCGACTTTCGCCGCTTCTACACGCTCAACTACAACTACATCGCGTGGAACAATCGCGATCCGGTCCTCGGCGACAAGCGCCTGCGACGCGCGCTCGCGATGTGCATCGATCTCAAGTCGATCATCGAGAACGTCTACCACGGCACGGCGCGCGCGATGAACGGCCCGTTCACGCCCGATCAGTGGGCCTACAACCCAGACGTCCCGGTGATCGAGTACAACCCGCAGGAAGCCCTGCGGACGCTTCGGTCGCTGGGCTGGCTCGACACGAATAAGGACGGGCTCCTCGACAAAGGCGGCAAGCCGCTGAAGCTCGAAATGTTGATCACGGCCGGCAGCATCGCGTCGAATCCATTCGCGCAACTCTTTCAGGCGGAGCTGAAGAAAATCGGCATTGAGCTCGACGTCGTACCGCTGGACTTCGCGACACTCATTCAGCGCGTCCTGGCCGGGAATTACCAGTGCGCTTACCTGTCGTGGAATCTCGATCCCGATCCCGATCCGTTCGCGCTCTTCGACTCGTCGCAGTTTCCGCCGCGCGGTCAGAATTTTGTCTTCTATTCGAATCCCGAGGCTGACCGGCTGCTCGAGGAGGGGAGGCGCGAATTCGATCAGACCAAGCGCAAGAAAACATATCAACAATTGCACGCGCTGCTCGCCGACGATCAGCCTTACACCTGGACGCTGCAAGTCTCATCGAAGTGGGCGATCAACAAACGGATTCGCGACGTGAAGGAGAGCAAGGGTTGGGGACTGTTCCAGTGGTTCCCGGGAGAGCTCGGCTGGTGGATTCCGATTGACCAGCGAACGCACGATGTGCCGCTGAGGCGGCGATAATCGATCGCGATGACATCGTACGTCGTGCGCCGGCTCTTGTACGCCGTCCTGACGTTCATCGGCATCACCATCGCAGTCTTCGCGCTGGTCCACGCTGTTCCGGGTGATCCGATCACGTTCTACATCGGCGCACACGGCGCGCACAATTTGTCGCAGCCGACCCTCGAGGCGATCCGTCACGAATACCATCTCGACGAGCCGCTGGTCACGCAGTATCTGTACTGGCTCCGCGGCGTGCTTCGGCTCGATTTCGGGACCTCGGTCGTCGATCACCGCTACGTGACGACGCGGATTCTCGAAAAACTGCCGAACAGCGTCGAGCTCAATCTGATCGCCTTCCTGGTCGCGGCGGCGATCGGCGTTCCGATCGGTCTTTGGAGCGCGACGCGATCGGGCCGGCCGATCGAGCGCGCCTCGGCTGTTCTTTTCTTTCTTCTTTACTCGCTGCCGAGCTTTTGGGTCGCGCTGCTGCTGATGGAGTTGTTTTCCGTCAAGCTGGGGCTCCTGCCGACCTTCGGAATGACATCCGACGAGTATCTCGATCTCTCCGCGGGTCAGAAGTTGATCGATCACGCACGACACCTCGTGTTGCCGGTCATTACGTTGAGTTACGCGCAGATCGCGATCTTCGCGCGCTTCTCCAAATCTGCGTTGACCGAAGTGATTCGTCAGGACTACATCACGACCGCGCGCGCGAAGGGCGTCGCACCGCGGGGCGTGCTGTGGCGACATGCATTCCGCAACGCGCTCATTCCGCTCATCACGCTTCTGGGCCTGACAATTCCGACTCTGCTGTCGGTCGGCGTCATCACCGAGCAGATTTTTCAGTGGGACGGAATCGGACGGCTGTACTTCGTGTCGATTCTGACTCGCGACTATCCGACCGTTCTCGGCCTAACGGTGGTGACGGCTGTCGTGACGCTGTTCGCGAGTCTTCTCGCCGACATCCTCTACGCCATGGCCGACCCGCGGGTCCGCTTCGAGGAGACAGCCCCGTGAAACGCGACAGCGTGAGCGCGATGACGTGGCGGCGTTTCCAGCGCAGCAAACTCGCCCTCGGCGCGCTGGCGTACGTGGTTGTCGTCGCGCTCATCGCCTTGATCGCGCCGATGATCACAGTCGATCCGAATGCCGTCGATATCGCGAGCCGCCTCCGCCCGCCCGACCACACCCATCGCCTCGGCACCGACGATCTCGGTCGCGACGTCCTGGCGCGCGTCATCCATGGAGCTCGCGTATCGCTGACGGTCGGACTGACCGCGACATTGATTTCGCTGCTGATCGGATCGTTTCTCGGCGCGATTGCCGGCTACTACGGCGGAGCGGCCGATTGGCTGGTGTCGCGACTGATCGAGATCGTCCTCTGCTTCCCGTTCCTCCTTCTCGTCCTCGGCATCGTCGCGCTGTTTCGCCCTTCGTTCATCACCATCATGATCGCGCTCGGGTTGACGTCGTGGACGACCGAGGCGCGCTTTGTACGCGGGGAGTTCCTGCGGATTCGCGACATGGAATTCGCGCAGGCCGCGCGAGCGAGCGGCGCGCGCGATGCGCGCATCATCTTTCGTCACCTGTTGCCAAACGCGATCGCGCCGGTGCTCGTGTCGGCGAGCTTCGGCGTTGCGTCCGCGATTCTGATCGAGTCGGCGCTTTCGTTCCTCGGAATGGGCGTGCCGCCGCCGACGCCGACATGGGGCAACATTCTCTATTCCGCGGAACAGCACCTCGAATACGCGTGGTGGCTCGCCGTTTTTCCCGGCGTCGCGATTTTTCTGACGGTGGCGGCCTTCAACATCATCGGCGATCGCGTGCGGGACGCGCTCGATCCGCGCAGCGAGTCGTAGCACCCTGCTAGGATTGCGCGGCTATGCGCAAGATTCTTGTCCTCTTTTTCCTGGCGTCATCGGCATCGGCACAGCCGTGGCGCTTCGGCGTCGCCGGCGACTCGCGAAATTGCGGCGATGTCGTCATGCCCTCGATCGCAGCAGGCGTCAAATCACACAACGCCGTGTTTTACTGGCATCTGGGCGATTTCCGCGCGTTCCACAAGATCGACGAAGACATGGAGCACGCGGCGACAACGCCGTACACGATCCTGTCGTACTTTTCGGCGGCCTGGCCTGATTTCATCCGCAATCAGATCAATCCGTTCTCGCCGACACCGGTTTTTCTCGGGATTGGCAATCACGAAACAATCATAAAAAATCGTGGTGATTATGTTGCACAATTTGCGGAATGGCTGACGCGTCCGGAGATCGTGCAGCAGCGGCTGGCCGATGATTCGAACGATCACACCGTCAGGACTTACTACCACTGGGTGCAGGGCGGAATCGATTTCATCACGATGGACAATGCGTCGATGGACACGTTCGACAACGCGCAGATGGCGTGGGTGAAGCGCGTGCTCGACCACGATGCGAACGATTCGCGCGTCAAGACGGTCGTCGTCGGAATGCACGCCGCGCTTCCGCACTCCCTCGGCTGCGATCACAGCATGAACGAATACAGCGGCAACGTCGTCTACCACGCGCTTCTCGATTTTCGCGAGAAGTCGAAAAAAAATGTCTACGTGCTGGCGAGTCACTCCCATTTCATTTTTCGCGACGTCTATGACAGCGCTTACTGGCGCTCACACGGCGGCGTGCTGCCAGGCATCATCATCGGAACTGCCGGTGCGATTCGTTATCGATTGCCGGACACCACGGCAGGATTTCCGCCCGAGCGCGCGAAAACGGATGTCTATGGCTATCTGATCGGCAATGTCGACGCGGGCGGCGCCATCACGTTCGACTTCCATCAG
>QHVX01000263.1:7136-9519 GCA_003222375.1 Acidobacteriota bacterium | reverse complement strand
ATTTCTTCCTTGCCGTCGACGACCGGATATCCGTGGCGGGCGATCCCTCGCTCGACCATCTCAAAGCCCACCAGTTTTCGCTTCGGGCCTTCCGACTTCTCGCGCTCGAGGACCTCGCGTCCCATGAAATCGCCCTTTTCGAGCTTGACGATCCAGCCGAGATCGGCTTCCAGCGGAGTGGTGGAGTGGTCGATGTCGTTGCCGTAGAGCGCCATCTTCGCTTCGAGGCGGAGCGTGTCGCGCGCGCCGAGACCGCACGGCGTCACGTCGCCGCCCGCGACTAACTTTTTGAAGACGCGAGGACCATCCGACGGGGCAACGTAGATTTCGAATCCGTCCTCGCCGGTATAGCCCGTGCGCGACACGATCGCGTTTGCGCCGTCGACTTTGCCGCGCGCGAAGCGGTAGTACTTCATCGACGAAAGGTCGACATCCGTCAGCGGCTGCAAAATTTTCTCGCTGTTCGGTCCCTGCAACGCCAGTTGTGCATACTCGCTGCTCGCGTTCGTGACGTCGACCTCCATTCCTTTGGCACAATCGCGCAGCCATTCGAAGTCTTTGTCGCTGTTGGCAGCGTTGACGACGACGAAGTAGTCGTCCTTGCCCATCCGATAAATGAGGATGTCGTCGACGAAGCCGGCAGTCGGATAGAGCAGGCCGTTGTACTGGGCGCGGCCGTCCTCGAGCTTCGAGACATCGTTGCACGTCGCGCGCTGCAGAAGCGTGAGCGCTTCGGCCCCTTTGACGAGAATCTCGCCCATGTGCGACACGTCGAAAAGTCCGGCGCGAGTGCGTACGGCCTGGTGCTCGTCGATGATGCTCGTGAATTGGACGGGCAGTTCCCACCCCCCGAAATCGATCATCTTGCCGCCTAACTCGTGCTCGACGGCGTTGAGGGGGGTCTTCTTCATAAAGACGGCTAAACTAGCACAGGGAGGGCGGGTGAAGAACGAGATTCGCGATTTCCTCGATTACCTGACGTACGAGCGGAATGTCTCGGTCAACACCATCGCCGCCTACCGCGACGATCTCGAATCCTTCGTCGGTTTTCTCTGCAACGAATACTTCACGATGTCGCGCGATCAACTCGATCTGCGCAGCGCCGATCACCTGGCGATTCGGTCCTATCTGGCGCACCTGGCGCGCAAAAAACTGAGCCGCGCTTCGAGCGCGCGACATCTCTCCGCGTTGCGCTCGTTTTTCAAATACCTGATGCGCGAGGGTGACGTCGACGCCAATCCCGCGCGCGCCGTCGCAACTCCGCGACGCGAGAAACATCTGCCGTCGGTGCTGCAATCGTCCGAGATCGCGTCGCTTTTCGAGGTCCCCGATTTGTCATCGCCGCTCGGCATCCGCGATCGCGCATGGCTCGAGCTGCTTTACGCATCGGGCCTTCGCATCAGCGAGCTGGTTGGAATCGACATCGACGACATCGAGCTGCGCGCGCGGCTCGTGAAAGTTCGCGGCAAGGGATCGAAGGAGCGCATCGTGCCGTTTGGAACGAAGGCCGAAGAAGCGATCCGTGCGTATCTCGAAGTTCGAAGGTCGGACGAAGAAGCGCTCTTCGTGAACTATCGCGGACAGCGCATCACCGTTCGCAGCGTTCGACGATTGTTCAGCCGCTACGTTCGGGAGGCGTCACTGCGAGCAGGAATTTCGCCGCACACGCTGCGCCATTCGTTCGCAACGCACCTTTTGAACGCCGGCGCCGACCTCCGCGCAATCCAGGAGCTCCTCGGCCACGCCTCGCTGTCGACGACGCAGAAGTACACCCATCTCGCAGATTGGCAACTCATTGAGGTGTATAAGAAGGCCCACCCGAGGGCCTGATGGCGAATCGCCTCGCAAAAGAAACATCACCGTATCTGCTCCAGCACGCACAAAATCCCGTCGACTGGTTTTCATGGGGCGAAGAGGCGCTTTCCAAGGCTCGCGCCGAAGACAAACCGATCTTTCTCTCGATTGGTTATTCAGCGTGCCACTGGTGTCACGTCATGGAGCGCGAATCGTTCGAGAACCACGAGATCGCGCGCGCTCTGAACGAGAGCTTCGTATCGATCAAAGTCGATCGCGAGGAGCGGCCCGACATCGACTCGATCTACATGCAGGCCGTGCAACTCATGACCGGTCACGGCGGATGGCCGATGTCGGTGTTTCTCACGCCGGATGGCGGACCGTTTTATGCCGGCACGTACTTTCCACCTGACGATCGCCACGGCATGCCGGGATTCAAGCGCGTGCTGGCGCATGTGGCGGACGCGTATCGGTCGCGGCGGAACGATGTGCAGGCGGCTTCCGAAGAAGTACGACAGGTGATCAACAGCACACTGCAGACGCGCGGCACTGTGAGCGTCGAGCGAGGCGCGCTCGATCGCGCGGCGGC
>QHVX01000263.1:0-7074 GCA_003222375.1 Acidobacteriota bacterium | reverse complement strand
TGACAGAGATGGCACGCGGCGGGATGTACGACCAGATCGGCGGCGGATTTCATCGCTACTCGACCGATGCAGAATGGCTCGTACCCCATTTCGAGAAGATGCTTTACGACAACGCGCTGCTGGCGCGCCTTTACACGCGCGCGTGGCAGTGGAAGAAGGACCCCTTCTTCGCCCGCATCGCCAACGAAATCCTCGGCTTCGTCCAGCGCGAGATGACGTCGCCGGAGGGCGGCTTCTATTCGACGCTCGATGCCGACAGCGAAGGCCAAGAGGGAAAGTTCTACGTCTGGACGCGCGAGGAAGTGATGCGCGTGTTAGGCGAGAACGAAGGCCGCGTCTTTTGCGAACTGTTCGATGTGACGGACCGCGGCAATTGGGAGGGCATCAACATTCTTCACGTCGTCGGCGATGTGGAATCGCAAGCCGATCTCGTCGCCCGCGGAAAGTGCAAGCTCTATGGCGTGCGATCGCAGCGCGTGTGGCCGGCGCGCGATGAAAAAATTCTGTCGGGCTGGAACGGATGGATGCTGGCAGCATTCGCCGACGCCTGCCTGGCATTCGACCGCTACGACGACGTCGTTCGCAAGAATGCAGACGAGGACTACGCCGGAGTCGCCTGGGGACTCACGCTCGCGTACGAAGCCGTTCACGAGCGGCGATATCTCGATTGCGCGCATCAGCTTCTCGAACAGATTCGTACGCGCTTCGCTGACGACGAACATGGCGGTTTCTACGACACCCCGACCGATCATGAAAAATTGCTCACCAGGCCGAAGGACATTTTCGACAACGCGACGCCGTCGGGAAACTCGGTGGCGTGTGATGTTTTGTTGCGACACGCGCTGCTCTTCGGACGCGAGGAGTACGCCGAGACCGCGACGCGCGCGCTGGAGTCGATCATGCCGGTCGTCGAACGCTACCCGTCCGGCTTCGGCTTTTTGTTAGGCGTGGCCGAGTGGCGCGCGGCGCAGCCGAAGGAGATCGCGATCACCGGAAGCGGCGACACTTTCCGAGCTTTGAAGCGAGTCGTGGGAGAAAACTTTCTTCCCCATCGCGTGCTCGTCGCCGGCGCCGGATCGTCCGATCTGCCGCTGATGGAGAAACGCGACGGCAACCGCGTGATGGCGTATCTATGCGAGGCCTACGCGTGCGCGGAGCCGACGAGCGACCCTGAGCGTTTTCGCGAGTTGCTGCGTATCGCTCAGTAAATGGCCAGGCAGCATCTCGGCACCGCGGCGCTTTTTCTGCTGCTCGCGATCATGATGACGTGGCCGCTCGCGCCGAACATCAATCGGGCGGTTGCCTATCCGGAAGATCCCTACATCAACACCTGGATCCTGGACTGGGACTGGTACGCGACGCTTCATCAGCCGCTTCATCTCTTCGACGCAAATGCGTTTTACCCGGCACGCGATTCACTCGCATTCAGCGAGAATCTGTACGGCATCGCGTTATTGCTCTTTCCATTTCGGGCCGCCGGCGTTCCTCCCGTTGCTGCTCATAATCTCGGAATCCTCACCGGGTTCGCGCTGTCAGGATTCGGCGCGTATCTGCTGGGCAGATTGATCACAGGAAGCGCGATGGCGGGCGTGGCTGCCGGCGTGTTCTACGCATTCCTGCCGTTTCGCTTTACGCACTTGCCACATGTGCAGCATGTGTGGGGCGGCACGATCCCGATCATGCTGACATCGCTCCTGTGGTATTCGCAAAAGCCGAGCTGGCGGCGAGCGAGTTTGTTTGCGGCGGCGTTTCTGTTTAACGGACTTTGCAACATCCATTGGCTGCTCTTTGGCTCGGTCGCGATCGCGGCAACCGTCCTGATTGTTCGTCCCCGGATGTTGCCAATCGCATCTTGTAGTGCCATTGCTGCGCTGATTCTTGTCGTCTTCCTTCGACCCTATCTGGCGGTGGGCATGCAGCGGACATGGAGCGAAGCGAAGGAATTCTCCGCGCTGCCGAGCGACTGGCTGCGCAGCAACTTCCACAATCGCGCGTACGCGTTTTTGCGCGATCCGAACGTCAATCCTGAGCGATGGCTCTTCCCCGGCGCACTTTCCCTTGTGTTAGGCGGAATCGCGCTCGCGAGCCGCGATCGCGGGACACTCCGGATTGCAGGAGTATGGATCGGGATCGGCGTCATCGGATCGCTCGGTCTGCATACGATCTTCCATCGATTTCTCTTTTCGCACGTCTTCGGTTTTCGCGCGATCCGCGTCCCGGCGCGGTGGGCGGCCATCGCGTATGTCGGCTTGGCGATGCTCGTTGCGGTCGGGTCGGCGGTCATCGCTCGCCGGCGGTTATGGCTGAACGGCCTGGTCGCAATCGCGTTTCTGATCGAGCTGTGGTCCGCACCGGTTCAGTGGTACGCGGCTCCCACGAGGGTCCCGCCAATCTATCGATGGATTGCCGAACGCCGCCCTCACGCCATTATCGAGCTGCCGATGTCCCCCGAACGCGAATACGTCGCGCTTCTGCACGCAACGGCCCATCACGTGCCGATGGTCAACGGCATCTCTGGATTCGCGCCGCCCGAATACATCCGCATTGCGGCGCTTGCCGAGCAGTGGTCAGACGCGCTCGTCGACGAGCTGCGGAGGATCGGTGTGACGCACATCATCATTCACGCGGATGCACTTGATGCTGCCGGCAATGGGTGGATGGCTCGGGCTGTCTCTGCGAACAAGATCGCACTTCAACGCCGGTTCGATGACGACCTGTTGTTCACGATCACGGCATCCGAGGCACGAGCACCCAGTCGGTCTTCGCAGGCTTGCTCTCGTTGCCGCTCTTGTCGACGGCGCTTGGTCTTCATCTTGACGTCCGTGTAATGAGTCTGTTGCTCACGGCCGCGACGCTGCCGAGCAGAATCAGAAGAGTCTGCAGCTTGCTGTTCATCGCGAGTGTCCGCCCAATGGATCACCCGCATCTGAGGCGAGCCATTTGCCGGAGATGAGACGCCTGGCCGCTAACCCTCTTTGCTTGTAAGCTCAGATGACGTTTGGAAAGATATGCGTCAGGGCTGTTCCGCTTGTTCTCGTCCTTTTCTGCGGC
This sequence comes from Acidobacteriota bacterium, assembly GCA_003222375.1. Taxonomy (GTDB): domain Bacteria; phylum Acidobacteriota; class Thermoanaerobaculia; order Gp7-AA8; family Gp7-AA8; genus Gp7-AA10. The sequence goes on along the minus strand of QHVX01000263.1, from coordinate 4,023 downwards.
ACCGTACGACCGCCAGCCACGCCAGCCTCAGAACTTGATACCGATACCCTAGCCGCTAACCGGCAGCTGGACCGGAAGTTCCTGGATGGCCATGCCATGAAGAGTTCCGAGTCGTTGGTTAGTCTCTTCTCGAGTCGACGCGACGTGGTGTTCATCGCGCCGAGCGGCACCATCAATCGTGGACGTGAAGCGATACGCGCTTCGTTTGACTATTTTTTCTCGCTTCTTGATGAGATACACGGTGAGATTGTCTCGGTGTCGTATTTTCGTGTTGGGGACGCGGTCGCTGCGGTAGGAACTGAAGTGTTTCATCGGAAGCGTCGGGACGGGATCTCAGACGAACGGACGGTCGTTTGGACTGATCTGCGGCAGAGGGAAAACGGTTCGTGGCATTACGTGTTTCGCCACTCGCACTGGCCAGTGGCAACTGGCGCACCTTCGACGACACCTTCCAAGTAGCTATGGTGTGAATCGCGACTGGCGTGGTTTCGGCCTCGCGGAAGCTTGCAAAGCGCGAGGGCCTTCAGGCCCGGGCCAGCTTGCGGCCGCTCGACGGCTGCAGCGAAAAGTTAGGCTGCGCCATCGAAGCAGTGGGAGCGGTGCGATAATGAGATTGGCGCTCCTGCCAAAAGCAGGATCAAAGCTCTGCAGCTAATCGACGCCCCAGGACAAAGATCTCCAACCCGGTATTTCGATCGATCGTCACCGCTCCCGTCCGAAAAGATAACTCGACGGCGTGGTAATGGCAAGGGACTGGCGGGCAAAAGCATGGGCCTCCGCTCAAGTGTTGACCATCGCTCGCGATTAGGGCGTCCGCGGCACGAGCACCCAATCGGTCTTCGCGGGCTTGCTCTCGTTGCCGCTCCTGTCGACCGCGATAACTTCGTAGAAATACGAGATCCCGGGATGCACCGTCGCGTCGGTGTAGTTCGTCTGCGTCTGCGGATGATCGAACACCAGCGGAACTTTTCCGACCGGCGTGAGCTTCTCGATGCCGCTGCCTTCCGTCCGCCAGATGCGATATCCGGCCAGGTCCGGCGCATCGACGGCATCCCACACGAGCCGCACCGCGTTCGTCTCGACAAGCGCCGTGAGTCCGGTCGGCGTCGGCGGCGGCTGAAGGTCCTTGAATTGCGCCGTCGCCGGTGCGGACGGATCGCTTTCGATGACCGGCTTGCCGTTCGAGACGACGGCGGTCACAACATATTGATACGTCCCGTACGGCGGCACATCGGTGTAAGTCGTCTTCGCGAGAGGCGCCGGATTGATCGGAATCGCCAGCTCGTCGATCGCTTGATTCGGAGCGGTCCGGTAAAGGTTGTATGCCGGCGCGCTCGACTTCCACGTCAGGACGATTCCCTCGGGTTTGGCGGCTGCCGTGAGGGATTCAGGCGGCGCCGGAGGACTGATTGGAACAATCGTAGCGATGTTGGACAGCGCGCTTGTCGCGGTCGCCTCTGTGACAACTGCGTAAGACAGCCGGCCGCGAAGGGGTGGCGAATCTTCGTAGACGAGCTTTGCCCCCACGGTCGCGCTCGGCAAGTCGGCCTTCTCGATGCTGTCGATGCGCTGTCGCACCCGCGTGAACTGCTGTGGCCCGATTGGCGGAACCTTCGCAATAGCATCGGCAGCAAGTTCCTCGATTGCGCGGTAGACAACGATGCGGCGAATGTCGCCGAGCTTCTGACCGGCAGTCGTGGTTGAGGGGTAACTCCAGGAGAGAATTACTTTGGCGCCACGCTGTGCTACAACGAGATCGTTGACCGCCTTCGGAATGACCGGGACGGGCGGGTGCGGGTCGCCGCGCTTGCCGCACGCGACTGCCAGGACGATCGCGGCAGCAGCCAGCGATTTTCTCATCGGCGCTGCATTGTAAAGGACGAATCCATGTGCGGAATCATCGGTTACGTCGGAACGCGTGATGTCGTGCCGGTTCTCATCGGCGGATTGAAAAAGCTGGAGTACCGCGGATACGACAGCGCCGGCATCGCGGTCGTCAACGGCCAGGGCGTGGAAGTCGTGCGCGCCGAAGGGAAGCTGAACAATCTGGAAGCGAAGCTGAGCGACAAGCCGCTCAAGGGCACGTTCGGCATGGGTCACACCCGCTGGGCGACGCACGGAAAACCCAACGAGAACAATGCGCATCCGCACCGCGACTGCACCGGACAGGTGGTCGTGATTCACAACGGCATCATCGAAAACTTCTTGCCGTTGAAGCAGCAGCTTCAACAAGCGGGACATGAGTTCAAGACCGAGACGGACACCGAAGTCGTCGCGCACCTGATCGAGGAGAAACTGAAAGGCGGCGCGAAGTTCGTCGACGCCGTCAAGAAGACGCTGAAAGAGCTCGAGGGTCACTACGCACTGGTGATGATCGACGGCACCGAGCCGGGAACAATCGTGGCCGCCAAGCACGGCCCGCCGCTCGTCATCGGCCTCGGCGAGAACGAAAACATCATCGCGTCCGACGTTGCCCCGCTGCTTGCCTACACGCGCAACATCATCTACCTCGAAGACGGCGAATACGCGGTCGCCAATCAGAAATCGGTGAAGGTGTTCGACCAAAACGATCGAGCGGTCGAAAGACCGCCGAAAAAGATCATGTGGGACGCCGTGATGGCCGAGAAGGAAGGTTATCGGCACTACATGCTCAAGGAGATTCACGAGCAGCCGCGGGCCGTACGCGACACCTTCAACGGGCGGATGTTCGAGGAGTCGGGCGAGATCTACTTCAACGATCTCGAGTTCAGTCCGGAGGAATGGTCGAAGTTCGAGCGCGTGCACATCGTGGCGTGCGGAACTTCATGGCACGCGGGCCTGGTCGGCAAGTTCTTGCTCGAAGAGGCGGCCCGGATCCCAATCGAGGTCGATTACGGATCGGAGTATCGCTATCGCAATCCGATCGTCGACGAACACACGCTCGTGATCGGCGTGACGCAGTCGGGCGAGACCGCCGACACGATCGCCGGCATGCAGGAGGCGAAAGCGAAGGGCGCGAAGCTGATCACGATCTGCAACGTGATCGGCGCCGCCGCCACCCGGATGTCGGACGGCGTCATTTACACCAACGCCGGACCAGAGATCGGCGTCGCGTCGACGAAAGCATTCACGACGCAGTTGACCGCGCTCTATCTACTGTCGCTGTACATCCGGCAATTGCGCGGAGAAGATCGCGAGGATCTCCGATACGCCATGCACGAGATGCGCGTGCTGCCCCACAAGCTCGAGACCATCCTGAAGAAGGAGCGGCAGATCGAGGATCTGGCGCATCGCTACTACAAATCGCAGGATTTCCTCTTCCTCGGGCGCGGCGTTCACTATCCGATCGCGCTGGAAGGCGCGCTGAAGCTCAAGGAGATCTCCTACATTCACGCCGAGGGGTATCCGGCCGGCGAGATGAAGCATGGGCCGATCGCGCTGATCGACGAGAACATGCCGGTGGTCGCCATCGCAACGCACACACCGGTTTACGACAAGGTCATGTCGAACCTTCAGGAAGCGAAAGCACGCGACGGAAAGCTGATCCTCATCTGCGATGAAGGGGATGAAGCCGCGAAAAAGATGGCCGACGACGTGATCGAGATCCCGTGGACCATCGAGCCCCTGCAGCCGATCCTGGCGGTCGTCCCGACTCAGCTCCTGGCCTATCACATCGCATTGCGACGAGGATGTGACGTCGACCAGCCTCGAAACCTCGCGAAGAGCGTCACGGTCGAGTAGAATCCGCGGCCTCAGGCTCGGAGGATTCCATGAAAAAAACTGCACGATATTTATTCATCATAATTAGTGTGTTTGTGGTGGTTCCGCTGCTCGCGGATCTGCCCCGGATGCCAAACGGCTGGCATGGCTGGCGCCTGACAAGAAGAACGTTTTGCAGGTGTGGGTGAAGACGATCGGCAGCAATGACGACAAGATGGTCACCGCCGACAAGAAACGCGGCATCCGCAATTACGCCTGGGCCCCTGACAGCAAGACGATCCTCTACCTTCAGGACAACGACGGCGACGAGAACTTCCACGTCTA
>QHVX01000001.1:14748-24319 GCA_003222375.1 Acidobacteriota bacterium | reverse complement strand
AGATGGACCGGCGCGCGGTTGCGATATGCGACGACCAGCGAGCGATAGTCGGAAGCGCGGAGGAGCTGACCGTTGGCCTGCACGGTGTAGTTCAGGTTCGGCCCGTACATGATGCCGGTCGGCAAATTGACGTTGCTGCTGCGGATCGCGGCCTGGACCTCATCGATCCCGATCCCACGGCTTGCCAGCTGACGCGGATCGAGCTGGATGCGCACGGCGTACTTCGCGGAGCCGAATACCGACACCTGCGCCACGCCCTGGACCGTCGAGATGCGCTGCGCCATCATCGTCTCGGCGTACTCATCGAGGTCGTACAGCGGCATCGTGTCGGAGTTGATCGCGAGATAGAGCACCGGCTGATCGGCCGGGTTGACCTTGTTGTACGACGGCGGCGCGGGCATGTTAGGCGGAAGCTGTCGCACCGACGCCGCGATGGCCGCCTGCACGTCCTGCGCTGCGGCGTCGATGTTGCGGCTGAGATTGAACTGCAGCGTGATCGACGTGCCGCCGAGGGTGCTCGACGAGATCATCGAGTCGAGGCCGGCGATTGTCGAGAACTGACGCTCGAGCGGAGTGGCAACCGACGATGCCATCGTCTCCGGATTCGCGCCCGGCAGACCCGCCGATACCTGGATGGTCGGGAAATCAACGTTGGGCAGATCGCTGACCGGCAATTGCCGATACGCCATCACGCCGAACAGAAGAATCGCCAGCATGACCAGGGTGGTCATCACGGGACGGCGGATAAAGATGGCGGCGATGTTCATTCTTGCTGGTGCCGCGTGCGGAGGTGCCGCGTGCCGCGTCGTCTTATACGGCACTCCGGCACGCGGAACGCGGCACTCCTAAAGCGCATTTTTCACATCGACATGACTCTTGGGCGTCAGCCGCAATTGTCCATCAGTTACGACCGTTTCGCCCGGTCCGACTCCCGTTTCGATGATGCTCTGCTGATCGACCGTCTCGGCGACTTTCACCGGCCGCATCTCGACCGATTGATCCTCCTTGACAACATATACAAACTGACCGCGCTGCCCGGTCTGCACTGCCTGTGACGGAACAACAACAGCGTTCGGACGATCCTGCAGCGTTACTGCCACCGTGACGAATTGCCCCGGCCACAGCGCGCGATTCTGATTGCCGAAGACCGCCTTCAGCGCGATCGTACCTGTCGTGGTGTCGACAGCGTTGTCGATGAAACTGAGCTTTCCGGTGGCGATTGCCGATCCGCCCTGCTTCGGCGCGGCAGCCACGGGGACGCCCAGCCCACCACGCGCGCGAAGCCGGCTGATCTCCCCTTCCGGCACGGCGAATTGGACATAGACCGGCGTGACCTGATTGATGACCACCAGCGGACTGGTGTCGTTCGCCCGCACGAGATTGCCGGCGTGCACCATGAGACTGCCCGTCCGGCCGTCGATCGGCGCGACGATGTTGCAATAGGAGAGCTGCAGCCGCGCATTTTCGACGGCCGCGCGATCTGCGGCCACGACGGCTTTCGCTGCTTCGGCCCCCGATGTGATCTTTTCGTAATCCGCTTTCGTGACGTAGTCCTTCTTCACGAGATCGGCATAGCGGACAGCTTCCGATTGCGCGTTGCGAAGTTGCGCTTCATCGCGCGCCAGATTCGCCTGCGCCTGCAACAATGTGGCCTCATACGGCCGCGGATCGATCGTGAAAAGTTGCTGTCCCCGCCGGACATCTTCGCCTTCGCGAAATGACACGCGCGTCAACTGACCGCTGACCAGCGCGCGAATCGACACGGTAGAAAAAGCCTGGACGTTGCCGATTGCGCTCAACTGCACGGGCACATCTTTCTGCTCGACCTTCGCGACGGTAACCGGCACTCTTTCGTCGGCCGGTTTCTGTTTCGAACCGGAGCAAAAGGCAGCAGGCAGCAGACAGAAGGCAGCAGTAAGCAGACGCAAAGACTGCCAAACCACTTCTGCCTTCTGCTTTCTGACTTCTGCTTTCATTGTGTGAGCGATCCCGTGTCGTGTGCGAGCTGCGCAACCGCAAGAAACCAGTCCGTCCGCGCCTGAATCTCCTGCGCCCTCGCGCTCTCCAGCGCCGCCTCGGCCGTCAGCACATCGAGAATACTCCCCACACCGCTGCGATATCGATCCTGAGCGACGGCCGCCGATTGCTGCGCGGTGCTGAGGAAGTCACGACTGGTACGAACGCGCTGTACCGCTGTTGAAAGTCCGAAGTAGCTGTTCCAAACCTGCAGGTCGACCTGTTGCTGGAAACTGCGCGCATCCTCGCGCGCGACGCCGGCGCCGAATTCGGCAGCGCGCAAGTCGAATTGGCTTCGCCATCCCGTGAAGAGAGGAAATCGCATCGCAACGCTGACCGAATAAGGAGAGGCTGTTCCGCTCGTCACTCCCCGAAACGTCGTGCGATTGGCGTTGGCAGTGAGGTTGACGACCGGCAAACCCTGCGAACGCACTTCGCGTACGCGCGCTTCGGCTTCCTGCACGAGCGCCCGCGAAGCTGCAAAATCCGGACGCTGCCGCTCGGCTTGCGTGATCAACGACTCGACGGCCGTGGATACTTCCAGGATCGGAACCTCGCTCGGCAGTGTTCCGATCGTGAATTTCGTCGTGACCGGCAAACCCATGGTCGTCGCGAGCGTTCCCTGAAAAACTCGCAGGTTTTGTTCGACCGTTTCGTACGTCAATTGCGCCTGCGAGAGCGCGGTCCGCGCCTGCAAAACATCATTGATTGTTGCCACTCCGGCGCGATGCCGCGCCTCGGCCGCGTCGACGCTGGTCTGCCGCTCCTTGAGCGTCGCACTCTGCGCGTCGAGCAACGCCTTCGCGTCGAGGTAGCCGAAGTACGCTTGCTCCGTCTGCAGGATGACGTTCTGGATCTGTTGGTTGTGCGTGAAGTCGGCCGCAATCAACGCCTGCCGGGCTTCCTCGACCTGTGCGGCGCGGCCGCCGAAATCGAACAATAGATATGTCAGCACGATCTGCGGACCGAACGTGGTGCTGTTGAAAACAGTTTGACCGCCCTGCGTCGCTTGATGCGAACGCGTGTACGTCGCGTTCAGATCGACTTCCGGAATGTACGCCGAGCGTCGGCTTCCGACGACCGCCTGCGCTTGCCGCGCCTGCAACCACGCCGAACGCGTCTCGGGATTGTTCTGCAAGGCGAGACCGATCGCGCGCGGCATGTTGAGGTCGCCGAGGTCGGCGGCGTCAGGCTTGGGGATGGGGGGCGGGACGGCGGAGGCGGGGGCGGGCCACGCCGCGGCCGGGTTCGCGCTCGTGCCGGGATCGCGCGTGCTCGTGCACGCGACAGCAACCCAGCAACCCAGGAACCAAGCAACCCGTTTCACGCCTTTCTCCTCTTCTCCAAACCGTGAATGAAGATATCGCCGAACAGCATGGCGTCATCTTCGACAGCCGCCAGCTTGTCGCTGCGCAACCGCTGATTCATCAACGCAAACATCGCTTCGACGAACATCGCAGCCGCGATGTGCGCATCGACTTCACGGAACAGGCCGAGGCGCACTGCCTCGCCGATGACGCGGGCAGTCGCCTCGATGAGACGCCGGTAACGATCGCTTTGGTAACGACTGCCCTGCACGCGTATCACTTCGCGTTCATAAATCAGCACGCGAAAGAGGTCCCGATGTTCATCGAAGTACTTCAGGTAGGCGAGCGCGAAAGCGCGCAGGCGGCGATCAGGTGCGCCATCGCCGTGGAGGATCTCCTCGATGGTTTTCATCATCGGCGCGAGCGCCGATGACTTCACTTCGTCGAGCAGCTCCTGTTTGTCGCGATAGTGGAGATAGACGGTGCCCTTCGCGATGCCGACTTCCTGGGCGACGCGCTCCATCGTCACGCTCTTCAACCCTTCGCGACAGATGAGGCGAATGACGGCCTCCTGAATGCTCTGACGCTTGTAGGATTCCCACGGAGTACGGAGGTGCCGTGCCGCCATGACCGGACAGTCATTTTATGACCTTATCGGTCATGCGGCGTGACGAAGCTGTGTCAGTCGTGTGGGTTATCGATCCCGAGCAGTGGCCGCGTGCGCTCTTGCGCGCCGAGCTGATCGAACGTGACTTCGACGCGGTCGGTTATTTGACCGTCACCGACGCGCTCTCCCACCTCGGTGCACACTTTCCCGATCTGATCGTCGTCGAGCTTCGCGATGTATCACGCGACGAAATGGCGCAGTTGTTCGAGGTCGGTGTGCCGATGATCGGAAGTGCCGGCATTCCCGAACCGCCGTGGCGCTCAGAATTCAAATGGGGCGCCCTGCTTCGGCGCCCCATCTCGATCGGCGAGATTGCGGATAAAGTCTCTAGTTTCCTGTGACGAACAGCTTGCCGTCGTTCTGCGTGTAGATCTTCCCGTCCGGACCGATCGAAAGCGGTGTATAGGCGGCACCGATGGCCAGATTCGTAAAGACCGCGTTGAGCAGCACGCCGTTGCGGTCGATCTCGTACAGATTGCCGTCCTCGCTGTTCGAAAACACCGTGCCGTTGACGTCGACCGCCGGCGCGTTCACGCACCATTCAAATCCGTTCGGATGATCCGATACACACGACACCGTGCCGTCTTTGTTGTGCTGGCAGCTAAGGGTGTTCGTATTCTGGAATCGCCAGTTGACTTGCAGATCCGGCGTCAAGGAGCTCATGAAGTACTGCTCGGGATAGCCAGGGTTGTTCGCGTTGCGATCGGGCGGGCAGATCGTGGCGTCGTTGCAATACGAGCCGACATCGCCGTAGTGATTCTCTTTCGTGATGACCGCAAACGTCGTGCTGCCCGGCACCTGGAAAATCGCCGGTGTCGTGTCCCATCCGAACTGGAATCCGCCCCACGGCGCGGCGGTATCGAGATACTGGCCGGTGCTCGACCAACGCATCATGTGACCCTGCGCGTAGTTGTAGCGCGTGTAGGCGCCGTAGTAGATCGAGCCGTCCGGCGCGATGACCGGCGCAGATGTCGAATCGTCGAGCACGCGACCCGATCCCGGCTGCGCGTCGGGAGGGCTCACGCCAAATGGCGCGCCGGCCGTGCAACCTCCCGGCGCTCCGTTAGGCGGCAGAAAAGGCGTTTTGCAACCATCGTGGAAGCGGTTGCGCATCGAGGATGCCCACTTCGGCGTCAAATCTTTGTTGATGGCGACGAGATAGCAGTAGTAGTCGTCGTTCGATGCGCGGCTGATGTCGTAGATCGTGCCGTCCGGTCCGATCGCCGGCGCGGTATTGACGGGAGGCCGCTGGGAACCGCACGCGACCGTCGGAACAGGTGCCGGATTACCATCCGCACCCATGACCGGCCACGGCAACGTCAAAGTCGAATATCGGAACGTGCAGCGGTCGTTCGCCTTTGGCGCGCCGGGAACAAGGGTCGACCACGCGACCGCGGTTGCCTGTCCGTTAGCGGTGACCTTCACCAGCCATGAATTCGGAGCGTCGACCAGCCACGGATCCTTCGCTGTTCCGTCGAGCTGCATGACGTTGTAATAGATGTTGCCTTGCTTGTCGGCGCTCAGCGGGCCGACCGCATACGTGTTCGGATCGACGGCCGGAAATGGATTGATGTGCGCAAGCACGCCGCCAGTGTCGCGATCGAGCTTGATGAGTGTCCCGCCGAATCCCGGAACGTAAAGTCCCGAGTTGGTCAGCACGCCGTGATACACCGGTTCCCAACCCGGACCGTCCTTGTCGGGCGAGAACGGCACGGGCTTCCAGTCGCCCGTGAATTCCCACTGCTGCACGAGCTGTCCGTTGACCCAACTGTATTTGCGTTCACCCCAGGTCTGGACCTGCCAGTCCTTGATGTTCGAGAACTGTCCGGTCTTGAATTCCATGAAGACATCGCCATCCGCGATGAGCGGCGTCTGGTAGTGCACGAGCAAATCGCCGGCGGCGTAAGGACCGTTTTGTTCTTTGTCGGTGAAAGGGTCGTAGACGATATTGGCCAGGACGCGCGAGCCCATCTGACCTGCGACCGGTACTGATCCCTGATGCGAGGGACCCTGCCCCCATTGTCCCCACCACACATTGGCGCCAAAAGCACTGCCTGCGACGAACAATACGATGAGAATGAGGCGACTGCAGATTCGCATTGGTGTTGCCCTCCTTCTATTGCGCCGGGCTACGCCTTCATTATTTATGGATCGGCGGACGCTACCACATCGAAAATGAGGCTGCAACAGGTGACTCCCGCCTCCGCTTTCTCCAGCTCCGAGACATCGAGAACGTCGACATGAAATCCACGCGACTCGAGAAGGCGTCGTGAGCGCGGATACGAAGCGCTGTAGATCAACGTATCGTCGAGTCGCAGAATGTTCGCGCCGTGCGGCTCGCTCGGGTCGACCGCCACGCACTCGAAGCCGCGAAATTGATCGACATCGACCCAATCGGGATTCAGAAGCAGCGCGCGATCACCGATCAGCGTCACGGCGGATTTCAAGTGCAGGCAATCGCGAAACTTTATGGCCTTCGCCCCCGCACCGCGGGGGAGAAGGTGCCGCGAAGCGGCGGATGAGGGGGCGCCCCTCACCCGGTCCCGCTCAGCGGGACCACCCTCGCGCAGCTGCCTGACCGCGTCGGCATTCGTCCGCTGCGAAATGCCGGCGTACAGTTTCTGACCGATGACCAGTACATCGCCGCCGTCGAGCGTCGCCGGCGATTCGATGTACCGCAGCGACCGATATCGCTGCAACACCGCGGCAACGCTCTCCGTCTCCCGCCGTCGCGATGCTGCGCCCGGGCGTGCGATGATCGCCAGATCGTCGAGCACGACCGCGGTATCTTCCACGAAAACAGAATCCGGCATGTCGGGCGTGTCGGCGGCGTGCACGATCGTGCAGCCGTGCGCCGTGAGCGTGCGCTCGTACGCGTCGTGTTGGCGGACGGCGCGATCGACGTCGATCGGCTGTCGTTCGACGTAGTTCAGCTGGCACTCTGCGAGGCGAGGACTGACCGAGCGGGTGATTGCGATGCGCACGCGATATTATTCACGCATGCCGTGCGATCACACCGATCCGCCCGTCGTGATGCAGCGAGCCGAGGAGTGGCTGCGCAAGCGGGGAATTCCGGCCGATCAGTGGAGCGGCTTGCGGATCCAACACGCCGAGAACACGCCGAACGCGCAGGGGTGGAAGTCGGTGGTCATCGAGATCGAACGCCGCGACGGACAGTGGATCGTCACCGACATCGACCGCAGACCCGATGTGGTGACTGAGCCCGGGCTGAGCATCGCTTCTTGAAGTTCGGCAAGCTGTACTTCGCGCTGGCGATCCTCTACCTCGTTCCGATCTGGTCGGTCGCGCACCTGCCGACTTCCGACGGGCCGTCGCACGTGTACAACTCGTGGATCCTTCGCGAATTGATCGCCGGCAACAGCGGCCCGATCTCGCGCTACTTCGAGATCGACTGGCGCCCGCATCCGAACTGGATCGGCCACGCGGTGCTGGCGCTGCTCATGACGATCGGGCCGCCCGTGATCGCGGAGAAAATCCTTTTCAGCGCCATCGTTCTTCTCTTTTTCGCGAGCATGTGGTGGTACTCCGGAAAGTCGGTCTATGCCTTTCTCGCCTTCCCGTTTGCCTATCACCAATTCCTGCAGACCGGCTTCTACAACTTCTCGGTGAGCATCTCGCTGTACTTCCTGATCGTCGCGATGTGGTGGAAGAGGCGCGAGTCTCCCAACGCAAAGACCATTGCGCTGATCGCCGTGCTTCTGATCATCTGTTACTTCTCGCATCCGATGTCGACGCTTCTGGCGATGGGTTCGATCGGATTGCTCTGGCTTGTGACACTCCGTGGCCGTAACGCCAGGCATCTCCTCGCTTTCGTGCCGGTGATCCCGTTACTGGCGTGGTTCGCATGGCAACGAAGACCGGAAGCGGTCCTGAACGCCGCCGCATTCGGAAAACGGTTCGCTGCCCTGGTGCGGATCGACCCGCTATTCACGTTCGACTTCCGACAGTTTCAACTCGGCTACGCGATATTCGGGCTGCTGGTTGCGCTGTTGCTCTTCACGCTGATTCGCGAGCGGCGACGGCGTGACGTCGACGCATTCCTCGTGATCACGCTCGTCCTCGTCGTCATTTACTTCTTTGCGCCCGACGACTTCGCCGGTGGCATGGCGGTGTCGCAGCGGACCTCGCTCTTCATCTATTTGTTGCCGCTGCCATGGTTCACTCTTGCCCTCTCAAAACCGGTTCGGGTCGGATTGATCGCGCTTCTGAGCGTCGTCGCGGTCGGCAACCTCGTGTACCTGACTTCGCACTACCGTGCGGTGGACCGATATCTGACGCAATTTCTTCGATCGCTGCAGCCAATCACGCCCGAGACGACGTTGTTGCCTCTGCTCTTCACGAGAGAGATGCCGGACATGTTCATTGGTGCGTATTCGCATCTGGTCGATTACGCCGCGATCGAAAAGCACCTCGTCGATTTTGACAATTACGAAGCAGCCACCGGCTACTTCCCCATTCGATTCAAGTCCGGCATTCCGCCGATTCCGATTTACTCGATCGAAGCGCGGACGGCGGCGCTGACGATCGCTCCGTTTGCGCCGCGGGCGCAGTACATCTTCACGTGGCAGCTACCGCAGTACTCGCCGATCGAAAGAGATATCGAGACGCATTACCGGCGCGTCTACGCTGTCAGCGGCGCGCGCGTGTATCGAAGTTTGTCCATGGCGCCGCCGATGGCTGCCTCGCCGATGATCCTGCTTCCGATTGCCGGGACGACGACCGACAAACAGGGCTGGCGCGTCGATCAATTCGCGAGAAACAGCGGGCCCCGCGCGGCGCATCTCGTCCTCAGCGCCTGCGTTTCATCCTGCGAAGTCGATCTTCCGCCCGGCGATCAGATTTCGCTCGCGTCGACCGAGGATCAGCTGCCATTCATCTACGTCTATCTCACCAGCGGTGACATCAAACAAGTGAGTTTCTCGACGACAGTGAGTTTCGGACGCGAGCCGCTGACCACGATTCCGACGGTGCGTGAAGGCGATTTTCGCCGGCGCAAGGTCCGAATCGCGAATGTTCCATTCGGCGGCATGCGACTCAACCTCCGCACCTGGTTCCTCGGCGAGGGAACGAATCTGTTCTTCATCCGCATCGTGTCGCGCGACGGCCGAATCCTCGGCAAGAAGCTGGCGGGAATCGATCCCTCCGCGTTTTTCACCGAGGGAAATCTGTCGCGGCTATTTCCGGAAATTTCACCGAGAGAATTTGTCGATGTCGAGATCGACACGCAGTCGGACGATCTGCGCGTGTGGGCATTCATCTCCGCGACTGATTACGACCTGCATCGCATCAAGCTTTACCTGCCGGAGTGACGTCATGCTGAGCGAAGCGAAGCATCTCACTGACGAGATCCTTCGCTACGCTCAGGATGACGCTGTGACCGAAACGCAATCCAATAGCCGCTCGACTTCCTCCTCGGTCGTGTAGGCAGCACAGCCGATGCGCACGAGGCCTTCCACGCCTAACACGCGAACGACGGTCGCGGCGTAGAAGTCGCCGTGGCTGGCGAAGATTGCCTTCCTCGCAAGCGCCCGCGCCACCTCCTCGGACGTTTTGCCATCGA
>QHVX01000001.1:0-14713 GCA_003222375.1 Acidobacteriota bacterium | reverse complement strand
GGACGCCTTTGATCGCTCGCAAACCGTCCCACAGTTTCTTGCTGAGGCCACGCTCTTCGTAGTCGATCGAATTCATGAAATCGACTGTCGCCTTCACGCCGGCGATGCCTTCCTGGTTCTGTGTGCCGGTCTCGACACGCTCGGGTCCTGCGTCGGGAGCAGGTTCGAGTTTCGGAAACGGCAACGCTTCCTGGAGATCCCTTCGCGCGTACAGAATCCCAATGTGCGGCCCATAGAACTTGTACGCCGAGACGGCCAGGAAGTCGCAATCGAGCGCCCGGACGTCGATAGGCGCGTGCGGCGCGAGGTGCACGGCGTCGACGAAAAAGAGTGCACCGATACTTCGGGCGATATCGCGAACGCGAGCGAGATCGTTGATCGTGCCGACGGCGTTCGATGCGCCGCCGATGGCGATGAGCCGCGTCTTGGGTCCGGCGAGCTGCGCGAGCTGCTCCATGTCGATCTGACACGTCTCGCGACGCATTCGTGCAGTACGGACCACGATTCCGCGATCGATCTCCAACGCGCGCCACGGGGCGACGTTCGCGTGATGATCGAGCTCCGTCACGATCACTTCGTCCCCCGTTTTCCACGTCCGGCCGAGGGCGCGGGCCAGGTGGAACGTGATGGTGGTCATGTTCGCGCCGAACGAGATCTCCTCCGGCGCCGCAGCGAGGAATTGCGCCGCGGCTTCACGTGACGCGGTGATGATCGCGTCGGTTTCTTCGCTGGTCGGATATGCCCAGTGCGTATTCGCGTTGTGGTGGAAGAGGTACTCCGTCATGGCATCGGCGACGCTGCGCGGCACCTGCGTTCCGCCAGGACCGTCGAAGTACGCGACCGCAAGTCCGTTGTGAACGCGGGAAAGGGCCGGAAAGCAACGGCGGAGCGCGTCGAGATTCACGCGACTTTGGTCGCGCGAATGAACGCGCTGAAGTAGCCGGCACCGTGCTCGCGGGTCGGCTCGATGTCGATCGATTCGAAACCGGCATCGCGCAGCAGTCCGCGATACTCGTTTTCTTCGAGCGCCCCCGCGACGCATCCGATCTTCTGTTCCATCTCGCACCTGATGGCATCGGCAACTTCGCCGCGATGCACGATGTCGGAGACTGCGAAGCGGCCGCCGGGTTTCAGAACACGAAAGGCTTCGCGCAGCACCTGACCCTTGTCCGCCGAAAGATTGATCACGCAATTGGAGATGACGACGTCTACCGTTCGAGGCGGAAGCGGAACCTTCTCGATCTCACCCTTCAGGAACTCGACGTTGGTGACGCCTGCCTTCCGCTGATTCTCGCGCGCGAGCTCGAGCATCTCGTCCGTCATGTCCAGGCCGTACGCCTTTCCAGCAGGGCCGACTCTGCGCGCCGAGAGAAGCACATCGAGGCCGCCGCCGGAGCCGAGGTCGAGGACGATCTCGCCGGGGTTGAGGTTGGCGAGCAGCGTCGGATTGCCACATCCAAGCGATGCATTGGCCGCTGATTCAGGGAGCGCCGTCAGCTCGTCTCCGGCGTAGATGTTGGCGGTTACCGAGTCGCAGCAGGCCTTGGCGCCCGACTCGGCTTCCCGTGCGAGCTGGCCGTATTTAGTGCGCACGGTTTCCTTGATGTCGTTCATGGCTATGATATTAGTCGATGCCCCGCACAGTTGTGGTTGGTACCGGCAGCCACATCCCGTCGGTCGCCGTACCGAACGAACATTTTCTGCAACACGAGTTCCACGGCCCCGACAACAAGCCAATCGCCAAGAGCAACGCCGAGATTCTGAAACAATTCGAAGCGATCACCGGCATTCGCGAACGCCGCTACGTTCCCGACGATCTGGTGACGTCCGACATCGCCTTCGACGCCGCGCAGAATGCGTTGCAATCGTCAGGCATCGACGGCGAAAAACTCGACTACATCATCGTCGCGCACAACTTCGGCGATGTGCGGGCAGGAAGTCTGCGCTCCGATTTCGTCCCCGCGATTGCCGCGCGAGTGAAGAACAAGCTCGAGATTGAAAACCCTCACACCGTCGCTGTCGATGTCGTCTTCGGATGTCCGGGCTGGCTGCAGGGCGTCATCTGGGCCGACTCGATGATTCGCGCCGGCGACATCCAGCGCGCAATGGTCATTGGCGCTGATACGCTGTCGCGCATTTCCGATCCCCACGATCGCGACAGTCTGATCTACGCCGATGGCGCAGGCGCGACCATCCTCGAAGCCCGCGAAACCAAGGACGGAATCCTCGCGCACAACGTCCGCTCCGACACGCTCGAGCATTCGATGATGTTGCGCATGGGCTACTCGTACAAAGACGAAGCATTTCTGGAAGCGCTCTTCCTCAAGATGGAGGGACGCAAACTCTACAAATATGCGCTGCAGACCGTCGCCGGCTCGATCAAGGAGTGTCTCGAGAATGCGCGCATCGACATCAAGCAGGTGAAAAAGATCCTGCTGCATCAGGCCAACGGAAAGATGGACGAAGCAATCCTCGAGGCGCTGTATGACCTTTACGAAGCCGAGCCGCCTCGCGACGTCATGCCGATGACGATTTCAACGCTGGGCAACAGCTCGGTGGCGACGATTCCGACGATGCTCGATCTGATCTGCAAAGGGAAAATGCGCGAACACGCACTTGCCGCCGGCGACATCGTCGTCTTTGCGTCCGTGGGCGCGGGAATGCACATCAACGCCGCGGTGTATCGCGTGCCGGTGTCATCCTGAGCGAAGCGAAGGATCTCTTTCGACGAGATCCTTCGCCGTCTTCGCGGCTCAGGATGACGCGGCGCGTCACTTGATCGCGTCGACCATCAAGAATCGCGATCCGCTGTTGACGAACATGCGCCCGGTGACCGAGCGCGTCGTGCCGGCGGCTGCGATGACATTGGCCGGCATCACGCTGTCGTCCTTCGGCGGCATCAAGACGTAAAGGCGGCGTGTTCCTTCTTCGACCAACACGAGCGCGATGCCTTTTTTCGCGCAGCGAAGCGCGCATGCGGTGTGCGATGGGCCGTGAATTCCGCGGCCGGCGTAGCAATAGGAATCGACGATTTCGCCGCGGACGGTGACCACTTGATCCGCGGCAATTGAAACTGTCAGAAGGAGAAGGACTGCGAAAATTTGAAGCCGGCGGACCGCCAGCCTGCAGCTACCCTCAGGTACCTTCCGGAACTTGAGTGAACGTTCCTTGTTCGTAGACGATGTCGCGGTTGAAGTTTGTGGTGAAGCCACCCCAGGCCGCATCGCGTTTTCCATCTTTTCCGAGTGACCAGATTCTATAGGAAGCGCCATCGCCGATCGTCCAGAGGGCAACGTGGTAGGGATGATCCCAGCCATCTTTTACCGGCATTGTTTTGAGATACATCGGCGCAAGCAGCGACGTTAACTCACCCGAGAAATATCCGCGACGGGCCGGTTTCCAATCGGGATGGTCGGTTTCGTAAGCCTCGATCGCGGTCGCGATCGACCGGATGTCGGCCATCGTGCGGTTTTGTCTGCTGCGATCCATCGCAGTGAACATGCTCGGCACGACAAAGGCGGAGCAAGCACCAAGAATTACTAATGGGATGCAGAGCCACCAACGTCGCATGGGTCATGGATGTGACGTTACAGTAGCTTGGCGAGTTCCGCGTCGAGGTGTTTCAAAGCGGCTTCGAGCGACGTTTTGCGCGCTGCCGACTTTGTGGCGGCCAGCTCCGACACGATCCTGCGCCGCGACATCTCCAGGCTGTGACGTCGCTGGTCGACCGGCTTCTCCTTGCCAACGCCGATGTCGCTCTGCTGCGACTCGACGGATTTACTTTCCCAGCCGCGAGCCATTTTCGGTCATCTCGAGAGCTTTCTCGGCGTCGACAGGTTTCGAGAACAAATATCCCTGGCCATATCCGCAGTGCAACTCGCGCAGGTGCGTCGCCTGTTCGGCCGTCTCGATCCCCTCGGCCACCACTTCGATGCCGAGGCTGCGGCCGAGGTCGATGATCGAGCGGATGATCTCGGCGCTCTTGCGCTCGGCGCTCTGCACGAACGAAGAATCGATCTTCAACTGATCGATCGCGAATCGGTGGATGTAGCTCAGCGACGAATAGCCGGTCCCGAAGTCATCGACCGCAAAGTTGCAGCCGATCGCCCGAATTTTTTCGATGAGCGCGTATGCCGTCTCAGGATTCTGCATGATCGCGCTTTCAGTGATTTCGAGATGCAGCGCGGCTGGATCCAGCTTGGCGTTATCGAGCGCCTTCTGCACAGTGTCGACCAAATCGCCCAGCGACAGTTGGCGGCTCGAGATGTTGACGCTGACGCGAAGGCCCTTTTTCCATTTCGCCGCTTGACGGCATGCCTCCATGAGCACGAACTCGCCCACCGGGACGATCAATCCGGTTTCTTCGGCGATTGGAATGAATGCTGCCGGCGACACGAAGCCGCGCTTCGGATGCTGCCACCGGACGAGTGCTTCGAATCCGACGATAGCCCTCGAATCGAGATTGACGATCGGCTGGTAAACGAGACGCAATTCGTTGCGCTCGATTCCGCGCCGCAGATCGGTCTCCAGCTGCAGCCGCGCGACGGCTTCCGCGCGCATCTTCGCGTCGAAGATTTCCGAGCGTCCTCTCCCCTGCGCTTTGGCGCGGTACATCGCGGTATCGGCGTCGCGGATGATCTGCTCGGGCTGTTCGTAATCGGCGGTCGAGATCGTGACGCCGATGCTTGCCGACGTAAAGATTTCCTGTCCCTCGATCGTGAACGGAGTAGCGATCTCGTCATGAATCCGAATCGTCGTGCGCGTGACGTCGGTCGGCCCGTCAATGCTTTCGATGAGAATCGTGAACTCATCGCCGCCGAACCGCGCGACCGTGTCGGCAGCCCTCACACAGTGGCCGAGCCGCTCACCGATCGCGATCAGAAGTTGATCGCCGGCGGCATGGCCGAGGGAATCGTTGACGTTCTTGAAGTGATCGATGTCGAGCAGAAGCACCGCGAAGGGCTTGCGGCCTGCGCGCTTCGTCGTGTTGAGCGCGTGCGCCACACGATCGAGGAACAGCGCGCGGTTCGGAAGTCCGGTCAGCGAATCGTGAAACGCATTGTGGACGAGCTGGCTCTCGGCTTCGCGCTGCTCGGTGACATCGCTTCCAATGCTGGCCGCGCCGAGAATGCTGTCCTCGCGGCTGCGCAGCACGGTGTTGTTCCACAGAATGATTCGCTTCTCGCCGGCCCGCGTGAAGATCTCCATTTCGACGTGTGCCCCGATCACGCCGCGTCCGATGTTCTCGAGAAAGCCGCGGCTGACCTGATCGCGCCGTTCGCGAGGGACGAAAAGATCGAAAAAGTTCTTCCCGATCACGTCCTGCTTTGCGTAGCCGGTTACGCGCATCAGATACGGATTGCAGTATGTGATTGTGCCGACGACGTCGAGCAGGACCGCCAGCAGTTCGATCGTGTCGAGCATTTCGCGGAAACGCCGCTCCGATTCCCGCAGTGCGTCTTCCGTCCGCCTGACGGCGTTGGTGTCGATGGCCATCGCGAGGCGCGCGCGCCGGCCAGGCAGCCGAACTTCGTAGGCCGTCACCTCGACTGTGATGACGTCGCCGGCGCGAGTCTGTAGCCGCATCGTCGCGGGCTGAAACTCCCGCAATCGCGAAGCCGAGCGTTCATCGGGCGGCTGCAGATCCGCCAACGTCATCGCGAGAAATTGATTGCGATCGAAGCCGTACTGCTCCGTCGCGGCATCGTTGACGGCGATGAATCGCAGCGACTCGCTGTCGTAGATCCACATCGGATGCGGATTGCCTTCGAACAGCAGCCGATACTGCTCCTGCGAGCTCCGCAGCGTCGCCTCGGTTTTCGTGCGGATGTGGACTTTGCCGAGAAGATCGCCGATTTTGCCCATGACCTCGATGAGCATCCGATCGGGTTCTTCCGCCTGTTCGTAGAAAAATTCGAGGACAGCGACTACACCCAGATCGCCGACGATCGGAATTTCGATGGCGGATCGCAGCCCGGCATTCGCCGCTGCCGTCGGGACTTTGTCGGTCCACAACGGTGCGCGACGCGCGATCGCCTGGCCAGGAAGCCCGCCATCGGCAGGCAGCGCTGTCGTCTCAACCGCGCGGCGGAACGCCGCGTAGCGCTGGAGATCTGCGACATACCAGATGTCGCTGAGCGCGAGGATTTCGGTGATCGTCAGGTAGGCGTGCCCGATCGGCCAGCCGAGCATCGTGCAGATCTGATCGACGGCGCTGAGCAGCGCATCGTCCAGCGATGACGATTCATTCGCCGCAATCGCAACGGCCTGCAGCAGTCGAAGATGCCCCTGATTCGCGTAGAGCGCGCGAGTGCTGTGCTCGGAAATCGCATCGGTCGCCAGCCGGGCACGGCGATGCCGGTCGATGCGCTTGACGAGTTGGGCCAGCTCTTCCGAGTCGGTCGGGTCCTGGTCAGCCACCTAGCCTTAGTTTGGGCTAGAGCTTCCTCAATTTCAACGAGCCATTGTGGGTGCTGACGCGCAGCTCAGGACCGCCCCCGTTGACGTCGCCGACATACCGCGAATAGCCACTCGATCCCAGCGTCATCGGGAAATCCGAGCTCATGTCCATGTGGTGACCGTTGGCATTGAGATGAAATCGAGCCTGTGCCGGAAGTGTGAACTCCATGCCGCCATTGTGCGTCTCGATGCGCGCCGGCTTCGTGAAGTTTCTGTATGCGATGCGCACGTCACCGTTGTGACTCTCGATGGAAGCTGCCCCGTCGAACTCGCGAACGTCGATGTCGCCATTGTGCGTGCTGATCTTCAGGTCGTTCCGCAGCGCGGTCACACGAATCGACGCATTGTGGGCGTCGACGGAAAGCCGCGCCGTCGCCGGCATCGAAATCGTGTAGTGAATCAGCGGAAGTTCGCGTTGCACTCCCAACCACGTGAATCGCGTCGGGACGTCGCTGTAATCGGATTCGATCCGCACGCTGGTACCCGATCCGGTGATCTTCACGTCCGTTTTTTCGATGTCCTCGTCTCTTCCGAAATCGGCCGGCACAATGCGCGCGCTGACATCGACCGTCGCCTGATTCCAGGTCGTCACGGTGATGGTTCCGTTGTGTGTGTCGATGGCAAGGCTCCCGGTCGGATCGAGCTGTGCCGTTCGGTGAAGACGGCGTTCAGAAGCCGCGGCAATCGCCGCGACGAGAAAAATCAAAAGGCTGACGAGCAGTCTGCGCATGGAAATCCTCCATTTGTCTTCGGTAGCTACGAACGGCGGCGCCGCGGGTTGCAGCGCGGCGCGCGTACCAACCCGAACGGCGTAAATCCACGCTCCGCCGCCCGCGCCCACAGGAGAGCATACGACTCCCCTGACGGCATGGGCGAGATGGTGTGGATTCCGGCCGCCAGGTGGCGCGCTCCGTCATAGGGCCGGCCGTCCAGGGCTCCGTCAAAAGCATCGCTGCGACCGACGATCGCGTACTCCGCTGGGACATCAACTTGAAATGACATCTCCCGCAGAATGCGTCCCGGTACGCGCACAGCACCGATGAATACAAAATTCTTTTGCAGGAACCTTCGGGCGGCGCGCGGGTAGCCGTAAAGATCGGGGCCGATGAGCATCGTCCGAGTTCGGAGAATGTCGGAGACGATCGTGTCTGCGATCTTGCCGGCGTGGATCCGGCGTTTCGTCATCGGCTCGAGGACGTAGTAGAACGCGCGCGGGCGGAACACAGTCTCACCTTTGAGGTCCATCACGAATTCGCCCGGCGATGTGAGCTGCAAGGTCTGCTCGATCACCAACAAACCGTCGCGAGTCTCATCGCGATGAAGCCGGCCGGTCGCGGTCACCAGAACGATTTCGGCTAGCGCGATCACGACGACGCGACGGTAGGTAAAGAACAGCGGAACGAGGGTGATCGCCGCCAGCGGAAAATACGGCAGCCAATGTTCGTGCTCCACCAAAGGCCAGAGGCAGTAGAGCGCTGCTCCGTAGAAATGCGTCGTGACGAATAGGAAAAAGCGCTGTGGAGTGTCAGCAACACGTCGCGCAAGCATCGCGATCAGAATCAGAAGCACAGGAAAGAGAAAAAGTCGCGCGACGTGCGTGCGATGGACGACGTTATGCGTAATCACGCCGTACGCGAATGGATCCCAGGCACCGCGGGCGGCAAAGTAGACTGCGATCGCGGCGGGTGGAATTGCGAAAGCCGCGAGGAAGGCGGCAATGTATCGCATGCGACGCCGCGGCAAGAACACAGTGCCCACAGCAATGGACAACAGCAGCAGCGTCGTCTTCGCCGAAACGGCGGCTGCCAGACCCAGGAGGAAGCCCGACATGGCGACGCGCGACGTTGTCAGCGGCGCAGAAACCAGAATCGCGACGCTGCCCAGCCAGAAGACCGTCCATAAGTTGTCAGTCCGAAATTCCACGGAACACAAAAGGAACAGCGGGAACAGCGCTGCGATGACCGTGCTCCAGATCGCGACTCGGCGCGGATAGCATCGCGTCGCGATGCGAAATGTAATCGCGATCATCGCTGCGTACAGCGGCAACATCGCCAGACGCATCGCGATCAGCGCGTCCGCACGCTCGCCCACGACCCGCAGGAGGGGCGCAAAGAGAATGTGGAACAGCGGCATGTGATTGTCGAAGACGTCGCGGTATGGCAGCAGCCCACTGACCCACGTCCACACCATGTGCAGATGCTGCGGCTCGTCGCTGTCGATGCGATAGTGAAAAACCGCGATGATGCGGAGGATTGCTGCCGCCGTCATGGACGCTGCAATCGCGAGCGTCTCCCACCGCACGTTTAGCCATACGCGCGTCGGTGCGAGATCAGTAACTGTCTGATCGGGCACCGATGGGGCGACGGTCATCTAATAATGTCTCTCTCTCTGAGCCAGAAAAATGGGGCCGGCTTCGACTCCGGCCCCCAGGGACCTTGATCCTCCGTCGGCCGGTGCCCGACCGTCCGGAAGCTTGCCACCGCTTCTGAATGTAACGGGATGACATGGCCGATAGAAGACGTGATTGCCTTATTTCACCGTAGGTAATTTACCTATTGGATCTCGTATCTATAATTCTATATCCATGCTCCAATCGATCCGATCGCGGTTGATCGCCCTCGTCCTCGCGGTCGCCTTGCCACTCCTCGGATTGCTGGTCTGGGTGTTTTGGTCGGAGGTCAGCCGCGTCCACAACTCGGCGCAGGATCTCGCGCTCCGGATCGCCCGATCGTTGGCGAGCGATCTGAGTGATTCGAACGCGCGGGCGAACGCGCTTCTGACGCGAATGGTCGGACGTCCGAAGATTCGCCATGCGACTGCCGGCGATTGCGATTCCCTTTTCGCGATCGTCGACTTCTTCCCGCAATACTTGAACCTCGTTCTCTTCGACACGCGCGGAAACATCGTCTGCTCCGCCACCCCGACAGAAGCCGACGCGAAGATCAGCGCGGCCGCCGAGTCGCTCATCAGTGCGCGACTGCGCAGCGCGCCTAACGCGAGTCTCGAGACAATCGTGCTGCCTATTGCCGGCAAGTGGATCTCTGTCGATTTTCGTGCGACCCGGGATGGCAACGCAGTTACCGGCATCCTTGCGCTGGAGCAGTATCTCGATCTCGACGTCGGCGCTTTTCCGACTGGAACCGTTGTCACGCTCGTTGACGCAAATGGGCGTATCGCCGCTCGGTCCCCCGATGGCGAGCGCTGGCTCGGCCGCGATTACAGCGCCACCGGAGCCGGCCGCATCGCGACGACTGCTCGGGAGGGACGGGCGCAGGCTCGCGGCGTCGATGGCGTCACGCGCCAGTATGGCTTCACGCACGTGCCGGGGCGCGATTGGCTGGTCTACGTGGGCATTCCGGCCGGCGTCGGACGCGCCGCAGTGCGATCGCTGATCGTGCGCGGCCTCTCTGCGGGGATGATCATCTTTGCGGTCGTGCTGCTGTTGGCTTTGCGTCTCGCGCGGACGATCAAGAGTCCGCTGGACGTCCTCGCGGGCGCCGCGAAAAGGGTCGCCGATGCCGGTTACGTGGGACAAGTTCCGGCCGACGGTCCACGCGAGATCGCAGTCGTGGCGCAGGCGTTCAATCACATGATCGAGAGCCGCTCCGAGGTGGAAACCGCGCTGGAGGCGCTGTCGAAGAAATTGCTCGACGTTCAGGAAGAGGAACGCAGCCGCATCGCGCGCGAGATTCACGACGAGCTCGGACAGCTCCTCACGGCGCTGAAAATGGACATCGGTGGTCTGCTCATCAGTGCCGAGCCGCTGAATCCCGATCAGAAGATGATGGCCCGCCGCATCCGCCAGGCGCTCACGCAGACGATCTCGTCGGTGCAGCGGATTTCTGCGGAGTTGCGACCGGCAGCGCTCGACGATTTCGGACTGATCGCCGCCATCGAATCGGATGTGCACACGTTCGAGGAACGCACCGGCGTCGAATGCGATCTCTCATTTCCGAGCGACACGCTTACGTTCGGCTCGGAGGTCGACGCCGCGATCTATCGCATCGTTCAGGAAGCGATGACGAATGTCGCCCGTCACTCTGACGCCACTCGCCTCGAAATCAAGCTGCGTCAGAACGACGGCGTCGCATCGCTCGAGATTCGCGACGATGGCAAAGGCATCCCTGCCGAAAAAGTCCGCGACCATCGCTCCCTCGGAATCATCGGCATGCGCGAGCGCGCGCGTCGGATCGGCGCGAGCGTCGAAGTGGAAGGCGTGGAAGGACGCGGAACGACGGTTTCGGTGCGAATTCCCGTGCCGGCGGCGCAGGCAGGTGCATCATGATCCGCGTGCTGATCACCGACGATCACGCCATCGTGCGCGACGGTCTGCGCCAGATCGTCGGCGAGACCGATGACATCACCGTCGCTGCCCAGGCGAGCACCGCTGCCGAGACGCTCGATCGCCTTCGCGAAAATATAGTCGACGTCGTCGTCCTCGACCTCAACCTCCCCGACCGCCACGGCCTCGATCTGTTGCTGCAGCTCCGCAGCGCGTACCCGCGTCTTCCGGTTTTGATTTTGAGCGTGAATCGCGAAGCGGCGTACGCCATTCGCCTGCTGAAAGCCGGCGCGGCCGGTTACATCGGAAAGGATGGCGCGCGCGAACAGTTGGTCGAGGGCATTCGCGCGGTTGTGAAAGGCGAAAAGTACATCGCTCCCCCGCTGGCCGCATCCGTCGCGATGCACCTCGTCGAGGATGGCAGCGGCAGCCGGCACGAGCAGCTTTCCGACCGCGAATTCCAGGTTCTGCTACAGATTGCGGCCGGCAAACCGCCACGTCAGATTGCTGCCGATCTCAATGTCAGCGTGAAGACGATCGGCGCGCATCGCGCACACATCCTGCAGAAGATGGGACTGCGCAACAACGCCGAAATCGTGCACTATGTTGTTACAAATAAGCTGATGTGATTATCGTGATACTTTTTTCGTCTTGGCGTCGACTTTCCAGCGTCCCAGGCGCGTTCGGTCGCAGGAGTTGACGGCGTCGAACACGTACTGACCGTCGCGATCGCCCTTGCGGATCAGCGCGAGGCACTCACTCTTGATGGGATGCTCCTGCGCGGCGAAATAGCGGCGCAAAGCCATCGCGGCCTCGGCCTGGCGTACACCGCCGCCCGGACGATCGCCGACCACGCGCACCGGTCCGGTGTCGGCGCGGGGGAGTTTCGGTTTCTGACTCCAATACCAATACGCACCGCCACCCGCCGCGATCAACAGCAGCATAATGATCCACGCGCTTCCGCTCGATTTGCGACGCTGCTTGGGCAGTTTCCCATCGAATACGTCGCCGGCGTATGTGCCGCACTCCGGGCAAACCCTCGCGCCGCGCGGGATCAGGGCGCGGCAGTTGGTGCAGTAGCGTTCGTCCATTCGGAGTAGGTATGAGGACTGGGGACTGGGGACTGAGTCCCACGCTCACTCAGTCCTCAGTCCTCAGTCCTCGTATGATGCATCAACAATGAACGATGCGCGCGTTCCTCATCATCCCGTCCCGACCACCGTCGAGACCTTCGATGACCTCGGACTGAGTGCGCCGATCCGCCAATCGATCCGCGAAGTCGGATTCGAGCATCCGACGCCGATCCAATCGGCGGTCATTCCGCCCGCCCTGCGCGGCCAGGACATCATCGCCCTCGCGCAAACAGGCTCCGGGAAAACTGCCGCGTTCGTCATTCCGCTCGCGGAAAAATTGCAGCACGGCGGCGGTCTTCGCGCGTTGATCATCTCGCCGACGCGCGAAATCGCGTTGCAGACGCAGGCTTTCATCGAGCTGTTCGGAAAAAATCATGACCTCAAGGCGGCCTGCCTCATCGGCGGCGTGAAGATGCAGGGGCAGATGCGCGCGATCAAGGAGCAACCCGACATCGTGGTCGCCACGCCCGGACGCCTCCTCGATCACATCAAACGGAAAACGATTCGCGTCGACAAAGTCGAAGAGCTCGTCCTCGACGAAGCCGACCACATGCTCGACCTCGGCTTCCTGCCGCAGGTACGCCAGATCCTCGGCAAGATTCCAAAGACGCGCCGCACGATGATGTTTTCGGCGACGATGCCGCCCGCGATCGAGGAGCTCGCGCGCACGATGCTCCGCGATCCGCTCCGCATCGACATTACTCCCGTCGGCAGAGCGGCGGTCGGCATCACGCATCGACTCTACGTCGTGGCACCCGAGAACAAACGACCGGCGCTGCTCGCGCTGTTGCATCAGGAGCTGGGCAGCACGCTGGTGTTTGCGCGGCGCAGAGTCGACGCCGAGTGGCTGTATCACATCCTGCAGCGTCAGGGACATCCGGTCGCGCGCATTCATTCCGACCGGTCGCAGGGTAAGCGCGTGCAGGCGCTGGCGAATTTTCGCGAGGGCTCGCATCGCATCCTCGTCGCCACCGACATCGCCGGCCGCGGCATCGATGTTCCGGGCATCGAACACATCATCAATTTCGACATTCCCGAAAACGTGGAGGACTACATCCACCGCGCCGGCCGCACGGCGCGCGTCGATCGCGAAGGCATCGTTTCGACGATCGTGACGTGGCAAGACCTCATGATGGTCCGCCAGATCGAAGCGACCCTCGGCCAACCGATTGCGCGCTGCACTGTTCCGGGCGTCGAGCCGTGGGTCGAGCGTCAGAAGCCGCCGACGCGAACTCGGAGTCGCGTGTGATTACTCGGCAGCTACTTTGACCCAGTAACCGTCCTTCTCCTGCCAGTTGTAGCGCGGTTTGCCATCGACTTTGTGAAGCGATGCGTCGGTCAGCACCAGCTTCTCGCCGTTGTCTTTCATGAAGAAGTCGACATCGACGGTGTGGTTGTCATCCGATTTGAAATCTACGCACGCGAAGTATGTCTTTGGATCCACACGTGCCAGCCGCTCCTTGTGCACGTGATCGAGCGTCAGGTTCCACGTCTTGTCGCCGTCTTTCAAATGGTAGGCGCCATCCGCTTTCTGTGCGTTCTGGATCTCGGCGGTAATGGCCTTCTCCAGCTCGTCCATCGTGTAAGCGTGAGACTGTTTCGATGCCGGCTTGTTCTGAGGGTGTTCGGGATGTTCCTGTGCGTACGCTGCAATTGCGAGGAGCACAATTGCACCGATGAGAAGCTTTTTCACTGGGGCCTCCTTTTGGACGGCGGGATTCTCTCATAGTCCGGCACTTCGACAGTCATCGTCACATCGTTTCGCAGCGGCTCGGCTGCTTCGACGCGCGCCGTGCCGCCGTGCTTCACAATGATTTCTGTCTTCTCACCGGGCAACAACGAGGGGATGTTGAAGCTCTGTTTTCCCACACGCAGCACAATCTCGGTCGCGTCATTCGCGCCGACGTTTTCCAGAATCAACGTCGCCGGCGCCACAAATGCCAGGCGGAGATCGACGGTGAAGTCGATCTTCGCAACGAAGTCGTCGCCATAGCGAAACGTCGACTGCATCGGATTGAAGAGCGGGAAATTTTCGGACGCAGTGGCCCCGGAAAAGGCAATGAAGTTGTTGCGATCCCGTGCGACCGAGGTGCCCTGATCGAAGCCGCTGCCGCCGAGGTACGTGGAAAAAACGATACCCGAGCCGTCGCGCTTCAGCATCGTCACGAATCCATCGCCCGAGCCGCCGTTGGCAACCTGCACCGCTCGCCGCACAGGAAAATCGTCGGAGTTCGTATCGCCGCACACGACCGGCTGGCCGTCGGATGTCACAGCCAGATCGATCAGGAAATCCCCGCGGCTTCCGCCGAGAAATGTCGAGGAGAGAATCGTCTTCGCATCGCGCGTCAGATGCGCGACGAACGTGTCGACCATGCCGCCCCGACGTTGAATCGGATTGATGAGCGGCATGTCGTCGGAATCGCCGCGGCCGGCGATCCAGATCGTGCCGTCAGGCGCGACAGCAATCGCATCGCCGAAATCTCCGCTCGAGCCGCCAAAGTACGTCGAGTTGAGGATTGCGCCGTCTGGTGCGACTTTGACAATCACCGCGTCGGCAACGCCGCCGCCGTATTTCGAC
Organism: Acidobacteriota bacterium; assembly: GCA_003222375.1. Taxonomy (GTDB): domain Bacteria; phylum Acidobacteriota; class Thermoanaerobaculia; order Gp7-AA8; family Gp7-AA8; genus Gp7-AA10. The sequence goes on along the minus strand of QHVX01000001.1, from coordinate 261 downwards.
TGCAAGGCGTTGACCATGGGGAAATCGCCGCCGCGAGCGAACCCGATGAACCAGGCATTGCCTTGCGCATCCACGGCGACGCCATGTCCGGCATCCGACCCGGAGCTGCCGAGGAGCGTCGAGTAGACGACTTGACCGTCGGCGGTGAAACGCGTGACAAAAAGATCGCTGCCGCCTCGATTTGAGTCTTGAAACGAATGCAGCAGCGGAAAATCGGAAGAGAACGTGTCGCCCGCGATCACGAAGTTGCCGTCGCGATCG
>QHVX01000262.1:2653-7526 GCA_003222375.1 Acidobacteriota bacterium | reverse complement strand
TTGCGATGATGCGATCGAAAGTCGGATCGTATTCGCAATCGCGGAACGACACCGGGTGATACCACCAGTCAATCCACTGCCTGAACGTTTTGCCGCCGCAATCCGCGATACCGAGGCGTGCGACGAGTTGCAGGTAGATGCGTCGCGCATCGGGTTTGACTTCCAGCGCCACTTCGCGCGCGCGATAAAGCTCGCCGGCGATTTCCTCCTCCTCGGCAGGCGGAAGAAAGCTCAGCACCGCCGCATGCGCCGGAATCGGACGCGATGGCTTGCGCCACAATACCCACAATGATTGTTCAGGCGTTGACACGAGTCAGCAATCCATTCGAGGCTTCGACATCGAGCGTGTGTTTCTTTGGATCGGCGGCGGTGTGGAAGATCGCACCGCCGGCGGCTTTCACGATCGCGAGTCCGGCGGCCACGTCCCAGATTTTGATGCCGCGCTCGTAGTACGCGTCGACGCGTCCGGCCGCGAGATAGGCCAGCGACAAGGCCGCCGATCCGATCAACCGCGTTCTCTTGAAGTTGAGGACTTGTTCGGCGTACGCGGTGATCGCGGAGCGCGAGAAATCCATTCCGATCGGGAAGCCGGTGCAGAGAATCGCTTCGGATGGTTTGCTGACCGCGCTGACGTGCACCTTCGCATCGTCGAGCCACGCTCCTGCGCCGACAATGCCGGAGAAAGATTCGCCGGTCCGCAGATCATGAATGACGCCGAGGAGCGGGGCATCGTCCTGCCATAACCCGATGGAGACGCCGCAGAACGGAATGCCGCGTAGAAAATTGAGGCTGCCGTCGAGCGGGTCGACGATCCATCGCGTTCGATCGCTTCGCGTTTCGCCGATGCATCCGCTCTCCTCGGACAAGACCGGATATGGCGAGCCATCGCGAAGAGTCTCTACGATCAAGGTCTCCGCTTCGCGATCGGCGGCCAGTTTGACGTCGCGATCGATCGCCGAGTCGACCTCGATAGGCTTCGCGAGGAGTCCGGAGAGGAGCGTGGCGGCGCGCTGCGCCGCTTTCTTCGCGAGCGAGAGCTCGGCTTCGAGTTTCATCGACGCATCTCGAGACCGCGCAGGAGATTCTCGACGGCCTCGCTTTCCATCCTGACGCGGCATTCTGCGGAGGCCGAGCCGATGTGCGGAGTGAGGAGAAGCTGCGGATACTTCGTCAGCGGGCCATCGTACGGCTCGGTCGTGAACGTATCGATCCAGCCTCCGGCGACGAGGCCGGAGGTCAGGGCGTCCGACAACAGCTTCTCGTTGACGAGACCACCCCGTGCAGCGTTGAGAATGAAAACGCCGCGCTTCAGCATCGCGAATTGGCGCGGCCCGAGGATCTCGTCCTCGCCGCTGGCGTGGAACGTGATGATGTCCGCTTGCGGCAGCGCTTTTTCCAACGGAATGATTTCAACTTCATTGCTCGTGCGGACGATCGGATCGACGGCCAGAATGCGCGCGCCGAATGGACGCAGAAGCGCGGCCACGCGCTTGCCGATGCGGCCGTATCCGATGATGACGATCGTCTTGCCTTCGATCTGAACTCCGATGCGTTTGCTCCAGCGCCCGGCGCGCATCTCCTCATGCATTCGCGGCACTTCGCGCAAAACGGCCAGCATCGCGCCGACCGTCAACTCCGCCACGGCATTCGTCGGCGCGTCGGGCGTCGAGAAGACTTTCACGCCCAGCTCGCGCGCGGCCTCGATGTCGACGTTCGACAATCCGGCGCCGCATCGCGAGATCACGCGGAGATTCGAGCGCTCGAGAACATCGCGCGTGAGCGGCTCGAGCCCCGCGATAATGCCTTCAACGCCGGGAAGAAGCTGATCGAGCTCGTCAGCGGTCAGCTTGCGGCCGACCGGATTGCGGACGATCTCGATCTTCGCCGCTTCCAGCATCTCGATCGGCGTGGAATCGACGGCCGCGAACGTGGACGGCCCGATGAGGACTTTCATTCAGTGACTGGCGAACAGCATGCAGCTCCCGGGATGCGGATTGGCGTTCGTGGGCTCGAGCACTCGGTCAGTGACCGAGATGAGCCGGAACGGCCGCATGAATTCTTCGTACGTTTGGACGGCTCGCGCATGACTCATGAACTTCCTGGGATCGTCTATATTTTGTGTGACTAAATAAGGTTCTGTTTTTTCGATGATGAGAACATGACCGTGCGCCGCCAGTCGCTTCATGACGTCGCAGACGCGGCGCGCGTCGTCGTCGGTCATGTGCTGAAGCACTGTACAGATCATCGCCAGGTCGTACTCGGCGTCGATCGGAACTTCGGTGAGCGCGTTGACGCACTCGAAGTCGACATCGGGCTGCAGCGACCGGGCGATTGCGACCAGCTCTTCTTCCCGTTCGAACCCTTTGGTGACCTCGGCAAACTCTTTGAGGACCATGATCACCCGGCCGTAGCCGCATCCGAGCTCACACGCCCGGCCCAGCTTCCCGTTCGGAACGATCGAGCGGACGATTTTTCGGATCGTCGCGTGTTCGAGATAGTTGCGGACCGCGGCCGCCGGTCCGTCGGCGTCACTGACCGCATCGCGCGTCCATACCATTCGCGCGTCGCGATCGAGGACGGGGCCGAGGAGTTTGCGGCGGACCTTGACGGCCAGCGATTTCAGGAGCAATCCGGCCGGCAACCGCGTGAGGTCGGGCTGGCGCAGCTCTTCCGAGTTGAAAAATCGAGCTTCTTTTTCGTTCATGGATTCAGGATCAGATCGCTGACAGCGTCCGCGCAGGCTCGGCGGCGCAAACGTGCATCAGAAAAGCGCCGATGAGATGGTCGAACACCATGTGAATGTCTTCGACCGGGCCATACTCGCCCTTCGATGTCGGAACGTGCACGGCAGATTGCGCGAGCCGGCGCAGCTTTCCGCCGTCGAAGCCGGTGAGCGCGACTGTGATCGCGCCATTCGCATTCGCGTATTCGACCGCCTTGAGGACATTCGGCGAGTTGCCGGAAGCGGAGATCGCGACAACGACGTCGCCCCGCTGCATGAGCGTCTTGAGCTGGACGACGAAAATCTCTTCGTAGCCGTAGTCGTTGCCGACCGCCGTCAGGATCGAGACATTATCGGTCAGGCTCATGGCGCGGAACGGCTTCTGCCAACTGCGGCAGCCGATCGCCACGTCATTTGCGAAATGGCTGGCAGTAGCGGCGCTGCCGCCGTTACCGATGAAGTAGATTCGCGCGTCGCGTTCGCGCGCATCGAGGAGCACTCGAGCAAAGGCTGCGATCTCGTTGACATCGATCGCCCCGATCACACGGATCACGTAATCGAGGTAGGCCCGCGCGAAAGCAGCCGGCTGCGGGTGATCGCGAAAGATCTCGTCCAGATGGTTCACGCGATGCCTCCAGGAATCTTATCGGTCAAATCGTAGCGCTGGCGCCACTCGGGATCGGCGCAGTAAATGCGATACACGAGATGCATCGTCTTGAGGGCTTCCATCGAGGAGCCTTCGACGATCGGTTTGTCGTTGACGATGGCGTCGGCAAACTCGGCGATCTCGTCGCGCCAGGAATTGTCCTGATTGTAGCGAATCGTCACTTCGCGCGGATCTCCGCTGTCGTCTTCTGTCTTATGAGCAATTGTGATCGTCTCGGCGCCGTAGCTTTTGGATCCCGACAGAATCCCCGCCAGAACAATTGCGCCTTCCGACAATGCAATGTCGAACTCGAACCGATGACGCCACTGCGTTGCCGAGGAATGCAGCATCGCCACAACGCGATCGGCGCTTCGCATCAGAGCGTACGCGTTGTCCTCGACATCGTGATGCCAGTAGTCATTCGAGACGAAACTGTGGACTTCCGTGAACTCGCCCGCGAAGAGACGCATCATGTCGACCATGTGAATTCCCTGGTCGAGAAGGATTCCGCCGCCCGCCATCGAGCGCCTGGTCCGCCAGTCGGACTTGAAACTGATGATCGCTGATTTCCCGTAAACGCCGCGGAGATTGAGCACGCGCCCAAGCTCGCCGCTCCTCACGATCCGCAGCGCCTCGCGCACGGAGTCGTGATAGCGGTGATTGAAGCCGTATTTCAGTTTTTGTCGCGGATGCTCTCGCACGCGATGACGCGGCCAATGTCGGCGAGATCGCGGCCGGGCGGCTTTTCGCAAAAAACGTGAACGCCTTTCTCGAGTCCGGCAATGGTGACTTCCGGAGCGATGTCGTTCGTCATGCACACAAACAGAACATCGAGCTCCTCGGCCAACAGCTTTTTGTAGTGGGTGTAATAGCGCGTTCCATCATCAAACGTACCGTCGCCGGAAAGAACGCGATCGCAAACGGCAACGGTCTGGAGATGCGGATGGCGGTCGATGAATTCGCGTCGCCGTTTTCCGACGACACCATAGCCGGCAATCCCGACTCGAAGCTTCTCAGCCATGAGTTGCGTTCAGATACGACTGCACGAGCTGGTCGCTGTTCATCACGGCCTGAACACGCTGCAAATCGCTCGGCGTATCGACGGCCAGCGATTCGCGCTCGGTCAACACCATGCGAATCGGAAGTCCATGCTCGAGAAAGCGCAGCATGTCGACCGACTCGATTTCCTCGAGCGGCGCCGGCGCGAGCCGGCTGAACGCGATCAGGGCATCCCGCCGAAACGCGATCAGGCCGAGCTGCTTGAGCATCGGCACTGATGACGCGGCCTTCTTACGCGACGGGATCGGTTCGCGCGAAAAATAAAGCGCGTTGCCGTCCCGTCCGATGACGACCTTGACGGCGTTTTCATCTTCGAAGTCATGTTCGGACTGCATGGCGGTCATGAGGTTGACGACGCCGAGTTTTGCATCCGCACGCAGGGCCTCGACAGCACGGCCGAGGACATTCGGGTCGACGAGCGGTTCATCGCCCTGAATCATCATCAC
>QHVX01000262.1:0-2552 GCA_003222375.1 Acidobacteriota bacterium | reverse complement strand
CCGGCACAATTTGCTGCGGAAGTACACATGCCCGATCATCGGCATTCCGCTGATCGGCGCGAGCGGCTTATTCGGAAAACGGGTGGAGGCCATGCGCGCCGGGATGACGCCGACCGCGTTCACGATTCCCCTCGCGCAACGCGCAATCCTGCGCGGCAGGCGTGATCGAGCATTCGGAAATCGACGCTGTACGCGATGAAACGGAAACCGAGATCGATGTACTTGCGCAACTGAGCGAGATCGGGTTCGACGAGATGCACTCCGCCGGGCTTTATTATTTTTCGGCCGATCACCTCAACGCGCTCCACGGCTTCTTTGACCTTCGCATGATCGAGCTGTCCGCGCAGGCCCATGGACGCCGAGAGATCGTACGGACCGACGATGTAGGCGTCGATGCCGTCAACGGTGAGAATCGATTCCGCATCGGCGACCGCGTCGATGTGCTCGATCTGCGCGATCACGACCGCCGACTGCTCGAGCCACTCGCAGTAGCGGTCGAAGCCGACGCCATACGCCTGCGCTCGCGACAAGCCCACGCCGCGCCGGCCGCGGCTCGGATAGTAGACCGCTCCGACCGCCGCCTCGGCCTCAGCGCGTGACTTGATCATCGGCACGATCACGCCCTGCGCGCCGGCGTCCATCACGCGCTTGATCTGATTGGCATCGTTGGAGGTCGTGCGCACGAGCACCGGGACACCGCAAAGATCGATGACTCGAATCAGATCTCCGGCCTCGCGAATGGAGATCACGCTGTGCTCGAGATCGATCACCAGAAAGTCGAACCCCGCGCGGGCCATGATCTCGGCGATCGCGGGATGCCCGAGGCTGATCCACGATCCGACGCTGAGCGCGCCCGATTGAAGGCGCTGCTTCAGTCCTTCAACCGGCACTCGGCAACTCCTTTCCGATCTGCTTGACGACGCGCGCCGGATTGCCGGCCGCCACGCAGTTGGCGGGAATGCTCTTCACGACGATGCTTCCCGCTGCGATGACGGAGTTGTCACCGATCGTGACGCCCTTCAGAACGATGCAACGCGCGCCGAACCAGACGTTCTGGCCGATCGTGATGTCGAAGTCGCGGTCGTCGCCGTGAAACTCATTGCGAAGTTCGGGCGAGACATTGTGAAAGTCGGAATCCATGAAGAGGCAATCGGGCCCGATCTGCGTTCGAGAGCCGATGCGGATGGTCTTGGTCCTGGCAGTAATCGACACGCCGCTCATCGTGCAGTCGTCTTCGATGATGATCGTGGCGGACGGGTTGAACGTTCTGAGCTTGATGGGAAGAATCGCGGAGCCCGAGCATCGCCACGACGACGAGACGAGCTGCACGCGATCGCCGATGATCACCTTACCGGCGCGCGAGCGAATGATCACGCGGCCGAAAACATCGATGTTCTTTCCGAGCTCCACGTTCTGAAAAATACACGACACCGGAAGCCACAGCCGCGAGAAAAACCCGAGGAGAGATTCGTGAATGCGGTCGATGGCGACACGCGTCGCGTACGCGATTCCGCGATGACGGATTCGCTCGAGCAGCGGGCGTGTGACGTGTGGTTGCGCGGTCATTTTACGAGTAAACAAGTTTGCGGATGCGAAGCGAGGTCAGTCCTGCGATATCGGGCACGCGCAGAATCACAGCCAGCGTCACGATCACGTTACAGCGCCGCGCCTCCGATGAATGTCGCGAGCGCTGACGATGTGACGCTCGCGGCGACGGTGCGGCATAGGAAGCTGAAACCGAGCAGCGAAGCAAGAACTCCGAATTGATAACCGAAATCACGGCGTCCGGCGCCCATCCTAGCGATCGCGATCGTCTGCACAGATACCGCAATCAGTTGCACTGCAACCATTTTGATCACGACTCCGGTCGCTCCGAGGGCCAGACCGGGTATGAGTGCGTTGCGCGGCGCAGTCACAAAATAGGTCGCCGGGATGCTCAGCAGCATGGAGAACATGCCGATGGCCGCGTGCGTCCGCGTATTACTGGTAGCCATCAGATATGTTCCCTGAATCTGTCCGAGGCTTTGATGGATCGGATAGAGGAACATGAGCGATGTCGCCAGCGCGGCACCCTGATACTGATCGCCGACGGTCATGTGCAGCAGCTCACGGGTGTACGGAATGAAGAGGCAGCTCGACCAGGCCGCGAGAAAATAGAGGCTGCGGCGGATCGATGCGTAGAGCGTTTTCGTCCGCGCCGCGTCGGCCTGACCATCGGCGACTTCCTTCCACATCACATTGAGAATTGAGGTCGTCGCGAGCAGGCTCACGCTTGCGAATTGCTGCCCGACCGAGAAGAAGCCCTGCTGTGTCGATCCGCCGAAGCGCTGCAGCAGCCATCGATCGGCGAATTGATAGACGAAGCCGACGATCCCGTAGATCACGAGCGGACGGCAATAGACAACAAACTCGGACCACACCGAGCGCCAGTCCTCGGGGGCTTCCGAAGAAATGTTTGCGCGCAACATCTGCGGGCCGATGAGCAGCGCAACGAGGACGTACTCCACGATCAACAGCCACAGGATTACGCTTACGGAAAGCGCGTTGAACTT
>QHVX01000256.1 GCA_003222375.1 Acidobacteriota bacterium | reverse complement strand
GCATCGGCTGTCATCGCTCGACGGCCAGGTCTTCACGATTTTCATCATCACGGTGGCGGCGGGGGAGGCAGCGGTCGGCCTGGCGATCATCATTCAATTGTATCGATTAAAGAGTACTGTTAATGTTGACGAAGCGCGGGAGCTGAATGGCTAGGTTCTCGTTTTTTAGTTTATCCCGAGCGCAGCGAGGGATCTCAGGTGGAGCAGCGATGCATCGGCGTTTTGTCGCTGCTCCAGCAGAGATGCCTCGCTGCGCTCGGCATAAACTGACTGAACTCAATGGCTAGCGTGCTTCTTCTGATCGCGCTGCTCCCGGCGATCGGCGCGCTGTGCAACGGCGTGCGCGCGTTCGCGAGGCCGCTGCAGCCGAAGAATCGCGCCATCACGAATTTCTTCGCGCTGGCGTCGACCGGACTCTCCGCGGTCCTGGCGGCGTGGATGCTGATCGCGTATCGCGAGCCGTGGGAGCACAGCTACTTCACATGGATTCCGGCAGGGATCGGCCACGTCATCGGCAAATCGCTTTCGAACTTCACGATCGATTTCGCGCTCCGTATCGATCCGCTGTCGCTGACCATGCTGATGATCGTGACGTGGATCGGATTTCTGATTCACGTCTATGCCACCGGCTACATGGCGCACGAGACGGGATACACGCGCTTCTTCGCGTACCTCAACCTTTTCATGTTCATGATGCTGTTGCTCGTGTTAGGCGCGAACTACGTCGTCATGTTCGTCGGGTGGGAGGGTGTGGGCCTCTGCTCGTATCTGCTCATCGGTTTCTACTACGAGAAAAACTTCGCGGCCGATGCCGGCAAGAAAGCATTCATCGTCAACCGCATCGGCGACTTCGGCTTCATCCTCGGCATCTTCCTGATCTTCAATGCCTTCGGCAGCGGCGATTACAGCAAAGTCTTCGCGATGGCCTCCGCGCATCCACTGCACTATTCCGGAACCGCGACTGCCATCTGCCTGCTGCTGTTCGTCGGCGCGTGCGGCAAATCGGCGCAGGCACCTCTGTACGTGTGGCTGCCCGATGCCATGGCCGGCCCGACGCCCGTCTCCGCGCTGATCCACGCCGCCACGATGGTGACCGCCGGCGTCTACATGGTCGTGCGATCGAATGTGCTATTCCGACTGTCGCCGGTCGCAATGCTGGTCGTCGCGATGGTCGGATTGGTCACCGCGGTTTTTGCCGCGACGATTGGACTGGCGCAGAACGACATCAAGAAAGTTCTGGCGTACTCCACCGTCTCGCAGCTCGGCTACATGTTCCTCGGCGCCGGCGTGGGCGCTTTCACGGCCGCGATCTTCCACGTCATGACGCACGCTTTCTTCAAAGCGTGTCTCTTTCTCGGCGCCGGCTCGGTGATCCACGGATGCGGCGGCGAACAGGACATGCGCAAGATGGGCGGACTGCGGAAATACATGCCGCACACGCGATGGACGATGCTGGTCGCATGTCTCGCGATCGCGGGAATGCCGCTCTTCGCGGGCTTCTATTCAAAGGATGAGATTCTTTCCGGCTCGTTCGCGTTTTCCTGGAAGATCTGGATCGTGGGAGCGTTCGGCGCCGGCCTGACAGCGTTCTACATGTTCCGGCTCTACTTCATGACGTTCTCCGGCGAATATCGCGGCGCGAAAGTCGTCGGCATCGAGACGTCGGAGCCTGAGCACGGTGGACACGATCTCATTCCCGATCAAAAGCATCTGGATCAGGGCGACGCGCATCTCGACAAAGGACACGGCCATCACGCGGATGTGCATGTGCCTCACGAATCGCCGCTGGTGATGACCGGCGTTTTGATGGTTCTCGCGGTACTTTCCATTATTGGTGGATGGATCGGGTGGCCGGCCGCGTTGGGCGGAGGTTTTCCGACGCCATTTCAGCGCTGGCTGGAACCGGTGCTTCTGCCGCTGGGCGAGCATCAATTCCATTTCCACGAAGCGCGGCGTTGGGAAGAGCTCTTGTTGATGGCGCTTTCGGTCGGCGTCGCGCTCGTCGGGATCTTCATCGCGACGCGTTTCTACAAACGCGATGCGCAGTGGACGACAGCGACGCGCCTCGCGACGCGATTTGCGCCGATCTACGGACTGATCACGAACAAGTATTACGTCGTCATGGTTCGACGCCAATATCATCGATGGCCTCGTCAACCTGACGCGCCACGTGACGGTGTTCGTCTTCGGCCACGGCTCGTCGCTCATCGACACGTTCATCGTCGACGGCGCGGTCAACGGTCTGGCGTTCACGGCCGGAGCCGCGTCGCGCCTGTTTCGCCGGATGCAGACCGGATTTGTACAGAACTATGCGCTCGTGATGGGAGGCGGCATCGTGCTCATCGCCGCCATCTATCTGTTTCTGAAGCCGTAAGGAGAGTGGATGGACATCGGGATTCTGAACGTCGTCACGTATCTGCCGCTGCTGGGCGCGGCGTTCATTCTCTTTTTCCTGAGCGATCCGAGGAAAATCCGCTACTTCGCCACAATGGTGGCGGCTGTCGATTTTGGCGTTTCACTTTTCCTGTGGTGGTACTTCGATCCGACCGTCGGCGGCGATCGCATTTTTCAATTTCGCTGGACTCGCGACTGGATCCCGTCGCTGGGCGTGAAGTACGACTTCGGCATCGACGGCATCGCACTGCTGCTGATCTTGCTGACCACATTCATGGGCGTGATCGCGATCTGGTCGTCGTTCTCGGCGATCGATTATCGGCAGAAGGAGTACTACGTCCTGCTACTCCTGCTGCAGACCGGAATGATCGGCACGTTCTGCGCGCTCGATTTCTTCCTCTTCTACGTTTTCTGGGAAGTGATGCTCGTGCCGATGTACTTCATCATCGGCATCTGGGGCGGGCCGCGAAAACTCTACGCCGCGATCAAGTTCTTTCTGTACACCCTCGCGGGATCGGTGCTGATGCTGCTGTCCATCCTGGCGTTGTACTTCTTCAACGACGGCGGCATCCCGTTCCTGCACATCAACGGACTCGGCAACGGCTACAGCTTCTCGATGCTGCAGTACCACAACATCGGGCATCTGATTCCGGTGAGCCTGCAGCGCTGGATCTTCGCGGGCTTCTTCTTCGGCTTCGCGATCAAGGTCCCCATGTTCCCGTTCCACACCTGGCTTCCCGACGCGCATACCGAGGCGCCGACGGCGGGGTCGATCATTCTGGCGGCGGTCCTGCTGAAGATGGGAACGTACGGCTTCGTTCGAGTCGCGCTTCCGATTCTTCCGCAGGCGACTCTCGACTGGCTGCCCTTCATCGTCGGCCTCTCGATCGTCGGAATCATCTACGGCGCGCTGGTGACGCTGGTGCAGAAGGACATGAAGAAGCTCATCGCTTACTCGTCGGTCTCGCACCTGGGCTTCGTGATGCTCGGCATGTTCGCGTTGAATCCCATGGGCATCAAAGGCTCTGTGATTCAGATGATCAACCACGGCATCTCGACTGGCGCGCTGTTTCTGCTGGTCGGAATCATCTACGAGCGCCGTCACAGCCGCATGATTGCCGACTACGGCGGCCTCGCGAAGCAGATGCCGATGTACGCGACGCTCTTTCTCATCGCGGCGCTGTCCTCGATGGGACTGCCGGCGCTGAACGGATTCATCGGCGAGTTCACCATTCTCCTGGGCGCAGCCAATCGGAACATCTGGTGGGCTGTCTTCGCCGCGATCGGCATCGTTCTGGGCGCGGCGTATCTTTTGTGGCTCTATCAGCGAGTCTTCTGGGGACCGCTCGATAATCCTGCCAACAAGAACATTCGCGATCTGAATCGCCGCGAGCTCGGTCTGCTGGTCGCGCTGGTGGCGGTCATGGTCTGGATCGGCATTTATCCGAAGCCGATTTTCGACTTGCTCGACAAACCGGTCGAATACGTGGTGCAGAAAGTCGATCCGGGATATTTCAACAATCTTCCGGCGATGCACGTGGCGGAGTCGAAGTGACCTGGAACGACGTCGTCTTCATGCTGCCGGAGATCATCCTGTCGATCGGTGCATCGTTGCTGCTGATCGCGCCGGTAATCGGCTGGCGGTTGAAAGAGGCGTCCGCGAAATGGGCGATACTGATTCTGCTCGCGATCACGGCGCTGTCAGTCGTGATCTGCTCGAACGTCGTGGAGGGCCTTCCGCAAACTGTGAGTTATTCCGCGATGTTCGCCCTCGACGGCTTCGCGATTTTCTTCAAGCTGCTCTTCATCACCGCCATCGCGATGATCGTGCTGCTGTCCGATGATTTTCTGCGCGAGTCGCGCTACTCGGCCTGGGAGTACTACTCGCTGCTCGGGTTCGCGCTGATCGGCATGATGTTCATGGCGTCGGGCGTCCATCTGGCCTCGATCTACATCGGCCTCGAGCTGATGTCGCTGTCGAGTTACATCCTGACCGGCTTCTTCAAGAACGAACAGAAGTCGACTGAAGCTGCCATGAAGTATTTCGTGCTCGGGACAGTGAGCTCCGGCATTCTGCTGTACGGCATTTCGCTCATCTACGGCGTCACCGGCTCGCTGAATCTGCTCACCATCGCGAAGGCGATGTCGACGATCATCACGAACGACGCGCTCATGTTCGGCATCATGCTCCTGGGCGCCGGACTCTGTTTCAAGATCGCCGCGGTTCCGTTTCACGTCTGGACGCCCGATGTCTACGAAGGCGCGCCGACGCCGATCGCGGCATTTCTGTCGACGGCATCGAAGGGGGCGGCGGTCGCGATCTTCGCGAGGATCTTCTACGTCGGCCTTCACGATTTTCAGCTCGACTGGAGCAACATCCTCGCGACGATTTCCGCGCTCTCGATGATCCTCGGCAATCTCGCCGCGCTCACGCAGGACAACGTCAAGCGGATGCTTGCCTACTCGTCGATCGGCCATGCGGGCTACGTGCTTCTCGGAATCCTTTCGCTCAACGCCATGGGCCTGCGCGGCGTGTTGATCTACACGCTGGTCTACGTCTTCGCGAACCTCGGAATCTGGGCGACCGTGCTCATGCTGCGGCGCCACGAGTACGCCGGCGAACGCGTCGACGATTTCGAAGGACTGCACAAGCGCGCGCCTTTCTGGGCATTCGCAATGATCATCTTTCTGCTTTCGCTGGGCGGAATTCCGCCGACGGCCGGATTCATCGGCAAGTATTTTCTGTTCGCCGCCGCGATTCAGTCGGGATTCGGATGGCTCGCCATCATCGCGGTGCTGATGTCGGCGGTCTCGATGTTTTTCTACTTCCGCATCGTGGTCGCGATGTACTTGCGCGAAGGACGCGAAGCGGAAGTGGCGATCACGCCTGCTCTGAAGCTGGTCGCCGGCGTATGCCTGGCGGTCACTCTGATTTTCGGGATCCTTCCCGCGCCGCTGATCAATCAGGCCACCGAGTCATCGAGCTGGGTCGCTGCCCGGGCCGCGATTCTCACGCATGCCGGACGATAACGGCGACCAGGAAACCAAACGCCGCGAGGCGCGGCAGCTGCTCGATGCATCTTCCATAGGATGGATGTTCCCCATCGCGATCGGCATCGGTCTCGTCTGGGGATGGGGGATGGACAGGCTGTTCGGAACGCAGCCATGGCTGATGATCATCTTCGGCGCGCTGGGCGTGATCGCCGCGTTTATCAACCTCTTTCGAATCGGATTGCGCGACGGTGGCGGAAACGAGTGACGCGACTGCAGATGTTCTCCGGCGGATTCGGTGGATCAGCGCCGGTGCCTATGTTGTGCTCATCATTCCGGTCGTCATCAAGAGTGGATTTCAAGGCTTCATCGGATTGACTTGCGCAGCAGCGGTCAATATCATCTCCTTCCTTTGGCTGGAGCAGATCGTGGGCTCGGTTCTCCAGCCATCGCCGCGCTTACGCGCGTGGAAAGTGGTGCTTCGGACTCTGATGCGCTACGCGCTCCTCGGTGCGGCGTTAGCGGTCACGATCATCGTAGCCAGGTTAAATGCCGTAAGTGTCTTGCTCGGATTCTCGATCGTGGTGGTGGGAATCATCGGTGAAGCCTTGTATTCGATGTACAGAAGTCTCGCGAACTAACGACAGTGGAGCACGAAAACTCGATCCTCTACCACCCGGTGAACGCGCTGTGGCACAGCGTGCAGCACCGCTTCGCGTGGGACATCCCCGATCACGTGATCATGGCGGCTCTGGTGCTGCTGATCTCGGCGAAGATGTTCGAGATGAAGATGAAGGTAGCGAACGCGCCGATGATGTATAGGTAACGATCGCCTTCGTGTCCGATGATCGCGGGTTGAAGGGCCTTCTGCACGAGATCATCGGACACGAAGGCGATCGTTACCTCTACATCATCGGCGCGTTCGCTACCTTCATCTTCATCTCGAACATCTTCGGCATTTTCTTTTTCCTGCAGCCGCCCACCAGCAATCCCAACACCACGTTCGCGCTGGCGCTGACGTCGTTTCTCTATTTCAACTTTCAGGGAATTCGCAAGCAGGGGCTGCTGCACTACATCAAACATTTTGCGGGGCCGATCTGGTGGCTGGCGCCACTCATGTTTCCGATCGAGATCATCGGCAATCTCGCGCGCGTGCTCTCGCTGGGCATGCGTCTCTTCGGCAACATCTTCGGCGAGCACGCCGCCACCGGGATCTTCATGGGTCTGGTGCCGTTTTTCGTCCCATGGCCCATGATGGGGCTCGGGATCTTCGGAGCATTTCTGCAGACGTTCGTCTTTATTTTGCTGACGATGGTGTACATCAGCGGCGCCATCGCGGTTGAAGAACATTGAAATCTAGAAGGGAGGAATTGGAGTGATGATGCTGGTCGTGGCCGCGCTCTTCGCGGTCTCGGCGTTCGCGCAAGCACCGCCCACGTATGCGCCACTTTCGGGAACGACTCAGACCGGAGTCCGCTGGGGTCTTGTCTCGGCGGCTTTTGTTCTCGGCATCGCCGCCGCGGCCGGAGCCATCGGCCAGGGTCGCGCCATCGCATCGGCTGTTGAGGGCATTGCACGTAATCCGACGGCCGCCGGCGCTATCCGATTGAACATGATCATCGGTCTGGCGCTCATCGAGTCACTCGTCATCTACTCGCTGGTCGTATCGCTCATCCTCGCCTTCCGGTGAGGCAAGCTAAGGCAGAAGGCAGAAGGCAGCAGGCAGAAGTCCCGCCCGCCCTTTTGCCTTCTGCCACTTCTCCCACTTCTGCCTTCTGCCTTCTGCCTTCAGTGGTGGCACTTCCGTTGCTGAGTCTCTCTGCCGACGGAGGATTTTGCGTGAACTGGTTCAATCTCGCGCTGGTCGGCTGGATCATTCTGATTGCGGCGGCCGCAATCGCAGCTTACATGCTGCACATGCCGCCGATCTGGATCGCGATCGGAACTCTGGCGCTGCTGGGGATCGGAGTGATCTCGGCGGTGGGTAAATCGAAGCCGCAGGTCTAACGGCTACTGGTTCATCATGCGGCCGAGGGCGGCTACGGCGGCGTCGGCGGAGAGCTTCTCGCTGAGTGCCACCGTCTTCACCGACGACCAGGAGCCCGACGAGTACATGATGTAGCTCAGCGATTGCGCCGTCGTGTTGTACAGCAGCAGGTTGTTGTTGTGCGGCGAGGTGATCGTCGAGATGCGGCCGGTCCAATCTTCGGAGAACGACATCGGGGCCGGAATGCGTGGTCCGCCGGGCCGAACGCCGATCGGGATGTGAATGCGGCCGTCGGCGATCGGCTTCAGCGTCACTCGATTGAACACGGCGTAGTTGGTGTCGCCGAAGATGACGTCGACGGAATTCTGCGTGCCGTTATCGACGAAGGCCGGATGCTTGAGGATCTCAGGATTGAATTTCGCGTCGACGGGACTCGGCACGAACGGGATCGCTCCGGCGAATTCATTCATGTCGTGGATCTCTGCCGTCGTCTTTCCGCGATCGGTAGTGATGAGAGCGTAATGCGCGCTCTCGCCGCGATAGGCCTGTTCCCACCACACGGCGTGCACCAGAAGCGCTGGGACGTCAATGTACGTGTTATCTCCCTGCAGTTGAGCAACACGTCGCGTGATCATGATGCGCAAGTTGAAGCGGACGTGGTACGGCTGATTGTCGATCGATACTGCCGGCTGCCATTGCCCATTCGCGTATGACGCCAGCAGAAGTTCACTCGACATCGCATTCGGCATCTTGAGCCAGAACACGAATACAGTCTGCGAGTCCGGGTCGTACGCCAGCGCCGGACGCCAATGCGTTCCAGCGGTGAGAGAGTCAGGCACGATCGTGGACGTCCGCTGATTGCCGCGCTGCACGGTCAGTCGGAGATACGCCTGAACGGCCGGCGGCGCCGAGCCGTCGTTTTCCGTACTCTCGATCATGTACAGCGTGCCATCCTGCGTGAGCAGCACGTCGCGATCGGCAACCTGCGCAAAGAGCGCAGCCGGCACGATCGCGAAAACGAGAGCAAGGACAAGGCGTTTCATAATTTGAGATTGACCATCGATCGCAGATCGATCGCGAACAGCAACGATTTCAGATGCCGAAAATCGGGATAGAAAGCAGCCAGTTTGTCGAAATGAAATTCAGCCAGGGAGATGTCGCCCATTTTGTAAGCGACTTCGCCGAGGAGGTAGTGCCCGTTGCGAATCTGTCGTGACTCGGTCGCCAGCTCGAGCGCTTCCTGACCGTACTGCCAGGCGCGCTCGAGATTTTCGGCCGCCAGATAACCGAAGCAAAGGTCGATGTAGGCCTCGGCGACGTGCATCGGCGCGGCGATGAAAGGCAGCGCTTTTTCGACGAGTGCGATCCCTTCCTCGATCTCATTGTTGAGCAGCTTGGACGCGCCGAGGTTTTCGAGGGCCAGGCCGTAGGCCAGGCGATGCTCCTCGGGATTGGCGAGCTGCTCGATCAGAGCAACCGCGTGCTCGCCGCAGGCGATCGCGCTGGCGAACTTGGAATCGATGTCGTAGATGCTGGCGAGCTCGTTGAGCGCGCCGATCTTCCACAGCGGCTCATTGGCTTCTTCGGCCGTCTCGAGCGCGAGCTGTCCGTAGAACGTCGCGCGCTTGAGCTCCTTCTCCATTCTGTACTTGAAGACCAGCGCGTAGGCGGCCAGGTAGACGTGTCGCAAATTTCGCCGGCGCATGACGACGGTCGGCAAAGACTGGACCTCGGGTCCCGAGCGCTCGATCGCGATCATCGCGTCGGCTTTGTTGATGACGATCAGCTCGCGTGCTTCTTCATCTTCAACGACCGCCAGCGCGGCGTCGTACATCGAAAGCGCTTCGTCGACTTCGCCGGATCGAACCTTGGCCAGCGCGCTGCGCCGCAACTCTTCGGCGCGCGTCAACACCTGCTCAGTCATCCCCACCCTCACCCTCCCCATTTTCCGGCTCGCCGAATTCCTGTGCACGCTTGAATTCGATGAAGCTCTCGACCTCTTTCTGCGCGCCG
This sequence comes from Acidobacteriota bacterium, assembly GCA_003222375.1. Classification (GTDB taxonomy): domain Bacteria; phylum Acidobacteriota; class Thermoanaerobaculia; order Gp7-AA8; family Gp7-AA8; genus Gp7-AA10. Next base: position 274 of record QHVX01000256.1, on the reverse strand, counting down.
GGGCTGAGCGTTCTCAGTTTGTCGAACACCGACTGCGCGCGGCTGCCCTCTTCGAAGAAATCGCCGATGCTGAGGTCGAAAGTCTGCAGAATCTTCAGAAGCGTATCGAGGCCGACCTTGTATTCGCCCTGCTCCATCCGTGAAAGGTCCGACTGATGGATGCCGATCCGCTCGGCGAGCTCCACCTGCGTCAGTTTGCGCTGACGGCGAAGCTGCCGGATTTTCCGTCCGACGAGTTCGAGCTGACCTGGCTTGTTCATGGGCTTTTCGTTGA
>QHVX01000255.1 GCA_003222375.1 Acidobacteriota bacterium | reverse complement strand
ACGCCAGGAAACTGCGCGCGCAGCTCGGTTTGCGGGGGAAGGTGTGACGCGCGTGTGCGAGCTCCGCAGCCTGCATCTCGTCACGTACGAGAATGCCATGCACCTGCAGCAGCGGCTCGTCGCATTGCGGCAGGACAACGCGATTGCCGATCAACTCCTGCTGCTCGAGCATCCGCCGGTGATCACGCTCGGCCGCGGCGGCGATAACGCGAATCTGCTCGCTACGCCGGAGGCGCTTCGGGCGCAGCGCGTTCGCTTTTATGAAACCACGCGCGGCGGCGACATCACCTATCACGGCCCCGGCCAGATCGTCGGCTATCCCATCCTTCACCTCGGCGAAGGCAATCGCGACGTTCGCAAGTACGTCACGAAGCTCGAGGAGGTGCTGATCCGCGCTGTTGCAGAATTCGGCATCACCGCCATACGCGCCGAGGGGAAGCGCGGCATCTGGGTCGGCGAGAACAAGATCGCCGCGATCGGCGTGCGCATCGCGCGTTGGGTGACGTCGCACGGCTTCGCCCTCAATGTGAATACAAATCTCGATCACTTCCGGCTGATCACGCCCTGCGGGATTCGCGGACGCGGAGTCACATCGATCGCGAATGAGGTCGGCCGCGAAATCCCGATCGCGGATGTGCGCTCGATCGTCGTCGCGAAATTCGCGGAAGTCTTCGATCGCAAGATCGTGCCGCGCGCCGAGACGATCCGCCTCGTCAAGGTCATGGTGCACGACGATCACCGCGTCCTGCTTCTGCATCGAAAACCGGAGCGCGGCAATTTCTGGCAGCCGATCACCGGCTCGATGGAAGAGGGCGAATCGCCGCTCGACACCGCGCGCCGCGAAATCATCGAGGAGACCGGTCATAGCGGCGATCCGCAGGAGCTCGATTTGCTGCAGTCGTTCATGATCGAATCGCAGTTCCTCGAATCGCGGTATCCCGCGCCGATCATCGCCAGCGAAAAGGGGTTCGTGGCGCGGCTCAGCTCGCAGCTTCCGATTCGGATCGATGCCGAGGAGCATGACGACTTCGGCTGGAGAGATTGGAGACGAGGTTGTCGGGTTGTCAGGTTGTCGGATTGTCGGGAGAGATGACATGAGCGGACAACCAGACAACCCGACAACTCGACAACCCATCAATAAACGTGCGGGCATCCGTCCACCGTGGCTCAAGATCCGCGTGCCGGGCGATCTCAGTCAGCTTCCGGTGGCGAAGCTGATGAATGATCTCGCGCTCAACACCGTCTGTCAGGAAGCGCGATGCCCGAACATTTTCGAATGCTGGGGCGCCGGCACCGCGACCTTCATGGTGTTAGGCGAGATCTGCACGCGGCGATGCACGTTCTGCGCGGTCTCGCGCGGCACTCCCGGGGTGGCCGATGCCGATGAGCCGCGCCGCGTGGCCGAGGCGGTCGAGAGGATGGGCGTGCGGCATGCCGTGATTACGATGGTCAATCGCGACGACATGTCCGACGGCGGCGCGGAGCACATCGCGTGCACGGTTGCCGCGGTGCGAGAGCGGACCGGCGCGGCGGTCGAGGTGCTGATCTCGGACCTCGAAGGAAATCGCGACGCCCTACAAGTTGTGATCGATGCCAAACCGGAAGTCCTTGCGCACAACATCGAGACGGTGCCGCGGCTTTATGCGCAGGTCCGTCCGATCGCGATATATAAGCGATCACTTATGCTTTTGCGCTGGGCGCACGAAGCCGGCATGCTCACCAAATCGAGCCTCATGCTTGGATTGGGCGAAACTGAAGACGAAATCCTCCAGGTCGCACGCGATCTGCGCGCCGCCGGCGTCGACATTTTCACTATGGGGCAGTACCTCGCGCCGACCGAACGCCATCATCCTGTGCGCCGCTACTACACCCCCGACGAGTTCGCGGAGCTCGGCCGGCAGGCGCTTCAGCTCGGCTTTCAACACGTCGAATCGGCGCCGCTCGTGCGCAGTTCGTATATGGCGCATCGCGCGCTAGAATCCAAAGCTCATGCCGCGAGTGACATTCGAGGATCAGGGGAAAGCGGCTGAATTTCCTGAAGGTCGGACGCTTTTATCGTGCGCGCTGGAGATGGGAGTGACCATCAGTCATGTCTGCGGCGGCGACGGCGCGTGCGGCACATGCCGCGTGGAAGTGATCGACAATTGGGATGCCGTGACGCCTCCCACGCCCGATGAAACCTACAAGGAATTGGAACGGCCGCATCGCTTGTCTTGTCAGGCGAAGTTGATTCGCGATGTGATCGTGAAGGTGGCGAAGGTGGAGTGATGACGACAGTTGATTCGAGGAAAAGCGCGCTCGACGGACAAGAACTCGGCGTGATGCTCCAGTACACCGTCGAGGCGTACAAGACATTCGAGAAGCTCGCCGAGAATCTGCCCAATCCGATGACCGCGCTGATGTTCAAGCAGTTTGCGGTCGACGAGCGCGAGAGCCGCGATCTGCTCGACATGAAGATCGCGGCCGTCGGCGCCAACCGGGTTCGCACGACGCTGGCGGGCGATCTCCGCTTTCAGGACATCCTGGAAGGCGATCTGTCCTACCGCGAGACCGCCGAATCGCTGATCGCGCGCGAGCGCTCGATGGAAAAGAAACTCGTCAACTTGAGCCGTACCGCGTCCTCCGCCGATCGCAACCTGCTGGTCTACCTGGCTGCCACGAAAAAGGCACACATCGTCGAGCTGGACCGTGAGTTGGAATTGCTGAAGGTCGATCGCGATTGGTTCAAACGTGAGGACGCCGAATTTCGCATCGTCCACGGATCGCGACCGGAATGAACATCCAACTCTCCCCGGCCGCCGCTGAGCATCTGAAGCACGATCTCGACGGCCGCATTTTGCGCATCGCCTTCACCACCGGCTGCGGCGGCAGCGGCTACCGCCTCGGCTACGCTCCCGAGCCGGTCGACAGCGACGAGGTCATCGCGATCGATGGCATCCGCGTCGCGCTCGACTCGATGGCCGCCTCGCGGCTCGACGGCGCGCGCATCGAGTACGACGCCGAGGAGGATGGCTATCTCCTCGAGCATCCGGATGCCGTCAGCGCAGTCTGGTGCGGATGAGCGCCCGGCGCGCCGCACTAATACTTTTCATCGCCGCCTCCGCCTCGGCGCACACGCTCGTTGACGTCGGCATGTCGATCGAGGCGCCGCGCTTCGTCGCGATGCAACAGACATTCACGTATCACGTCATCGCCGACGATCGGAATAACGACAACGGATCGGGCATCGTCATCACGATCGTCCTGCCGCCGGCCGTCAAGTTCGTTCGCGCTTCGGGAGGAAGCACATTTCGCTGCAGCGAGTCGAAGCTGACCGTCACATGCGCGGCCGATGTGATCATTCCAGGACCCAATCCGATCGATGTGACCGTCACGGCGCCTGCAACGACCGCAACGCTCCACGCCACTGCCAACACGCAATCGCTCGGCAGCCTCGATTTGACCCCCGGCAACGACAACGCGGCGGCCGATGTCGTCGTCTACGATGCCGCAGCGTGCCGCCAATCGGCTCCCACGCTCATCGGACCGGTGGACGAATCGCCGCAGTCGGCGTTCGTGCGTCTGTCGTGGTCACCGGTCGACGGCGCGCAAAGCTACTCGATCTTCACTGCTGTCGAAGGCGCCGCGGCCGCGCCGATGCTCGTCACCGATAAAACGAATGCGTCGCTGATCGCGGAGCCGGGGCGATCGGAATGGTGGGTCGAGGCGACCTTCAACAACTGTCCGCCGCAGGATTCCGAGCATCGACACTTCACAACGACATCGACCGCGCCGCGCAACGTCGTGACGTACGCCGGCGCGCCGAACTTTCGCGCGCCGTACGGTCTCGCGCTCTCGCCGCAGAACGAGATCTACGTCACGGATGAAAGCGACAACGTCGTGCGCAAGATCGTGGGTGGCACTGTCACTACGCTCGCGGGCGCGGCGGGCGTAGCCGGAGCGACCGAAGGGCAATTTGCGCTTTTCAATGGACCGCGCGGCGTGGCCGTGACGCCTCTCGACGGATACGTTTACGTCACCGACACGCAGAATCATGAGGTGCGCATTCTCTACACCGGCGGGCAATTCGTGCCGGCGTTCACCGTCGGTAGTGCGGCGGATTTCAATGCACCGTCGGGAATCGCTGCGACGTTCCGCGGAAATCTGTACGTCGCCGACACCGCGAACAACCTCGTTCGCAAGATGACGCAGATCACGGGCTTCATCGGACTCTTTACGATCTCCACCTACGCTCGCGATCTCCACGGTCCCCTCGGCGTCGCCGTCGATCAGAACGAGACCGTGTATGTTGCCGACACCGAAGACCACACCATTCGCAAGTTCGTGAACGGCGCGGGTTCGATTCTCGCGGGCGAGTCGGGCGTCGCCGGCAGCAGCGACGGCCGCGGCGGCGAGGCGCACTTCGATCATCCGACCGCGATCGCGCTCGATGCGCGCGGAAATCTCTTCGTCACCGATCGCAACGGCGTGCGCCGCATCGCGCCGAGCGGCCTGACAAACACCGTCGCGCGCGGCTTCGCGACGCTGACCGGCATCCTCGTCGATCCGTCCGACCGCATCTTCGTCGCCGACCCACCCGCCCACCTCATCCGCATGATCGATCGTGCGACCGCCCCCCCACCCGCCACGGCCGGGCGGCGGCGGGCAGCGCACTAGCGTTCCAGAATTCGCACCAGATCGTCGCTCGTCGCGCATTTGCTGAGCAGCCGGCGCAACGCCGGCGCGAAGCCGGCGTCGTGATTCAACCTTTCCTGGATGTCCGCGATCAGCGCGCGCGGATCGTAGCGTCGCAGGTCATCGACTGTCGTGCGCAGCAAACGCGCGAGATCGGCGAGCACCCGCTCTGACGGGTGCCGCCGGCCTAACTCGATGTCCGACAAATACGGCGCCGTGATCCGCGCCCGCGACGCCAGACTACGCAGCGAGATATGGTTCTTTTCCCGAAGCTCCCTTAGATGCTCTCCCAGCGTCATCTTCAATACGCATATCGCACGCGCACAGCCAGCATGCGCGGCGGAATCACATGCGTCCCCCCGAAGACCGATTGGATG
>QHVX01000261.1 GCA_003222375.1 Acidobacteriota bacterium | reverse complement strand
AACGAACTGATCGTCGGGCACGTGCAGGAGCGCCGGCCCGCCCAGACCGAATGCGCGCAGGTCGGCGGCCCGCATCATCATCGCGCCGTTGCGTTCGCGCTTGACGACGAAGTCGCCTTGCTCCGCGCCGTTCACACGAACGCGCACGACCAGCTCTTCCTCCGCCGCGAATGCGATCAGCGGCCAGAGCATTGCGATCGCCGTTAGGCGAAGCGTTTTCATGATGTGGCGGGACGAGCAACGCAGACCGCGTCGCGCGGCGACTCCTTGAAAAGCTGGACGCCGCCAAGGTCGACCCAGACTCTCACGTTCGAAGTGGAACCACAGAGGCCAGTGGGAACCTTCACCGTGAACGCTCGCAAGCTCGCGGCGAGGACGTACAGATCGCGCTGGTCCGTGCGAAAAATCTGACTGCGCTTCGCGTCGGCGGCGATCACCGTCATCGAGGAGATGTGCGCGTGCGAATTCCCACCGTTGCGAACCACGATGGTCATCTGATCGTTGCGGATCGAAACGCTGTCGATCGCGCCGCCCTTAGTCGCGCGTGCCGGCCCGATGAAAAGGGGAACGGCAAGACGCAGCGTCATCCTGACACCGTTGACCGTTTGGTTGAGTGGCAACTCATCGATAAAGAGGCGGTAGGAGCTCTCGACGGCCGGTTCTTCGCCGATCGTGCGCAGCCCGACTCGAATGATTTGCTTTTGTGCCGGAGGGATCGTCACGATCTTCGGAAAGAAGAGGACGTCGTCGGTATCGGAGAAGGAATCGGCGCCTTTGATGTCCTGCCGCCATTTTCGGACCGTGACCTGGACAACGGTCTGTTCCTTGCCGACATTGGTGAGCACGATCGATGAGCTCCGGTCGCGGCGGCTCAGGACGATTTTGAGTGGATAGACGTTGAGCGTGGCGCCGGAGGCGGCGGCCGTCTCAAAAAGCAAAATGAGGAATAGTGACCGCCTTCTCACATCACACCCACAGTTAGGCGATCGGACGCCAATTGCTGTTCAGTTAGTCAAGCACAGAACGCGAGGAACGTGCAAGGGCGCGATCGATGCTCCACGCGCCCGCGCCGGCGACCATGAGGTACAAAAACAAGAAGCAATAGAGGAGGGCGGGAATGCCCTGGTTGATGGTCGGAAAAAACGAACTCGGGGCGTGAAACTGAAAGTAGGCGACCGCCATCTCGCCGGCCAGTACGAATGCCACCGGACGCGTGAACACTCCGAGGACGATCGCGATGCCGCCGAGGAACTCCAGGAGTCCCCCGATTCCGGTCTGCGACATTAGAGTGAACGGCGGCATCGGCACCGGGCTGGGCGGGTAGCCGAAAACAAGCGTCGATCCGGCAGCATGCGCTCCGGCCAGGGGGATTTTGCAGGCTCAAAAATCGACATTGCGTCGCTCCGTTGGATGCATAGTGTGCGCAGAATACAAGATCGCCCCCAATGCCAACCAGCGCGTCAGCGTTTGAGATTCAAAGTGACTTCGACGCCATCGACTTCGCGGGCGGGATGATCGCTGAGGCGAAGCGACGAACCGGCGACAACGCAGCCATCGAATACGCCTGCGCCGACATGTTCGATTGGCTGGCTCGTTTTCCCGAAGCTTACGACTGCATCCTGACAGTCGGAACGCTTCACCATGTCGATTTAACATCGGCGCTTCGGGCGATGTCACGCGCATTGAAACCCGGAGGCAGGCTGCTGGTCCTCGATCTTGTCCGCCGTCCGGGCTGGCGTTATGTTTTGATCAATTCGATCGTATGGGACGCACCCGCGAGCTTTGTTGACGGAGTCAATCAGATTAGTTGACAATGTCAACCATATGCGCGAGGTGGTTGAACGCATCCGGCGCTTCAACCGGTTTTACACCGAACACATCGGCGTCGTCACCGAACATCTGCTGCGCAGCAACTTCTCACTCACCGAAGTCCGCATCCTCTATGAGATCGCACACCGCGACTCACCGACTGCGGCCACCATCGCCGCCGACCTTCGGCTCGATCGCGGCTACATGAGCCGCATCCTCCAGCGTTTGCAGCGCCAAAAGATCATCGAGCGAACGACGTCTCGCGAAGACGCTCGCGTCAGCCTGCTCTCGCTGACCGCCAAGGGACGCCGCGTGTTCCGCACGCTCGACACGCGCGCGAACGAAGAAGTCGCTGAACTTCTGCGCGAAGCGCCGGTCGCCGATCAGCAACGGCTGCTCGGCGCGATGCGCGTCATCGAGGAGGTGCTCAGTCCACCGCCCGAGTCGAAGGCGTCGTTTCTTCTTCGCGATCCACATCCCGGCGACCTCGGATGGGTGGTCTACCGACACGGTGTGCTCTACGCCGATGCGTACCGCTACGACGAGCGCTTCGAGGCACTGGTGGCGAAAATCGTCGGAGAGTTCGTCGAACATCTCGATGCACAGCGCGAACGCTGCTGGATCGCGGAGAAAGACGGCGAAGTCGTCGGCTCCGTCTTCCTCGTCCGCTACACCGAGTCGATGGCCAAGCTCCGCCTGCTCTATGTCGAACCGCGGGCGCGCGGCTTGGGCATCGGCGAGCGTCTCATCAGCGAATGCGTCCGATTCGCGCGCCAGGCCGGCTATCAGAAGATCGCGCTCTGGACGCAGAGCGAGCTCCACGCCGCGCGGCATCTCTACGGAAAGGCCGGCTTCGTGCTGGTGAAAGAGGAACCGCACAAAAGCTTCGGCCGCGACGATCTCGTGGCGGAGACGTGGGAGTTGACGCTTTAATCGGCGCTCAGGGTTTTACCGCGCGATGGCGGGATGGAGACGGCGCAGATAACGTGAAGTGAAGGACGCCCGCCGGTGATGCCGTCTTGTTTCCGGCAGCGCTCTGATCGATATGCACGACGCCGTTCGTCAGCGCGACGGAGTAGAGCGCGCCAGGCACAAGTCCCGTGAGGGTATGCGTCGCGGTTCCCGACCCGGAGAAGTTGTAGGACGTCGACGTAACCGGCGCGGGCACCTGACCGCGTTGGTTGTTGAAGAGGACGATGTTCTGCGTCCCGATCGCAACGCCGATCATCTTGCCGTCGAGCGACGATATTTGTGCACTGCTCGGCGGCGAATCGGTATTCGATCCCGGCCGCAGAACCGTCAGGAAGGGGATGAACAATGGATTCTGCGGATCGCTGACCTCGATGCGAAATGTGGCGACGTCGGCGCCGAATGGAACGCACGCGGAATCGGAGCCATCGCACGGATCAGGATTTTTCCACTCATTGACGACCGCGAGTTTCGCGTTTGCGGGAAGCACTGTGTCGATGAACAGCCGCGACTGTCCGTGATCGACGCGCGCGACCTTCCCCGTGATGTTCGGCCCCTCCGGCACATGCCACCGGATTTGTTTCTTGTACGCACCTTTGGGATTGCTCGACGCCTTCGCCTGGACCTGGTCATAGACGATGAACGTGTTCGACGCGCGGAGATAGAGAAAGTTGCGATAAAAGAAGTCCAGCTTGCGGTTCGGCGTGTCGGTCTGATCGCCATAGCGATTGTAGGCAGTCGACAGGTCGCTGCGGACGTAGCTGAAGTCCTCGTTCAACTCGTCCGCCACGACTTCGTCGATTCCCACCACGGACTGCCCGCCGCTGCCCGGTTCGTCTGGGCCCTGGAAATCGCCGAAGTCGTCGAAGTAGAGCGTGTTGTTCAGCGAAGACTCGAGCGCCTGCAGAGAGGTGCCGAGGATGCCTGAACGGCCGTAGATGGGATTGCCGTTCGCATCCACTTCCGTTTTCCAGTCGGTGGCGCTCACCAGCAGGTAATCACCGCCGCGAACGATGAGCAGATGGCCGGCGGCGAAGTGCTGATGATCGTCCCAAAATTGAGACCCCATCTCAATGGAAGCCCAGGTGGCGGTGGGACTCCAGTCGCTGCGCATGATGAAGTAGGGAATGGCGCCATTGGTACCGCCCGGGCTGTGCGCACCCTGCGGATAGTTCGGCGCGAATCCCGTGTTGTAAGTCGGGAGAGCGAGCTCCGCGGAAGGTCGTGAAGGATTGCCGAAGAAAAAATCCACCCATTCAGGAGCGGAAAACACCTCGACATTGGGAATGGTTGATTCGGCGATCTCTGAATAAAGGAAGTGCTGCGCTGCCGGCCCGTCCGCCGTCCCGGCGAGCATGAAGGCCAAACGCATCGGAAGCGCTCTGGGGATGACCGCCCCCTGATACCCTCCCCAGTCGCCCGTCGGGTCGATCATGAATCGATTCGGAAAGAGGGCGTGCTTCTCGGCACGGAGGATCTGCGAGAACCAGGCGATGTGGGGCGTGGCGATATCCTCGCCCGTGGCGCTTTTGACGATCAGCATGTAGTCGATCATCCGGCTGTATTCTTCGGAGCCGTACGACCAGGCCTGGAAGTCGAAGCCGCCTTTGAACGGATTGCCGGTGATGTCCGGACCGTTGAAATCGAGCGACACTGCTGGACGCTGTCCGCCGTCGAAACACTGCGTGCGCCAGGCTTGGGGGACCTTCGATGTGGTCACCGTGGGTCCACGCATCCCATCGAAACGGATCCGCGCCCACTCGATCATTTCCTGCGCGCGGGGATTGTCGCCGAACGAGGCGTAACCCATCAGGGCCACGCCGTAGAGGTGACCTCCGAAAAAGTTTCCGTCGGCGGCATAGCTGTAGACCTGCGCCTGATAGCCGTTGACGCTCACGTCGTCGTAATAGTCGTTCATGAGCGTGATGATTTCCGACTTGAGCGAGGCGCTGAGCTGGTCGTAGCAGTAGTCGTAGATGAATGCCAGCACCGACGCGAGATTTCGGGACGGGTAATAGTTGTCCGGCCGGATCGGCGGTCGCGCGTTCGGCGGGCTGTTGTCCGGATCGCTCTGGGCGCGGATCATCTCCCGCGCGAGCTCGATCAGCTTGTTCGAGTATCGGGCATCGCCTGTCATCTGATAGGCGAAGGCCAGCGGTAAGGCTGCGTCATACCATCCCTCACCCTGGTAGCTGTAATAGATCGTGCCATTCGGTGCGTCGTTTCTGCTGGCGAACTTGTACGGATTGATCGAGTAAGTGACGAGCGTGTCGGCGCGCGCTTTGAGCGCTTGCCACGACGGATCGTTGGTGTTGATCTTCGCGAGGAGACGGTTCTTCTCCGCGCTCGTCAGCAGGAGGCGTGGATGTGTGGCGACCACGTCGGCGTGCATTGCGGATGCGAATGCCACCGCGGCGAGAGCCGATCGAAACGCAATCCTGAACATTTACGCGGAGTTTCTCGCCGTGAAAGTTGGGCGATAAACTCTCGCGATGCGATTGGCGGCCACTGCGCTCCTGCTCACGATCTCAGCGTCGCTCAACAGCCAGACCGTTCCGCTTTTGTCTGATGCGCAGATTACGGCGCTATCGGCTGAGATGTCGGGCGAATCGGCAAAGCGAAACCTGGAGGGTTTTTCGCGACTCCACCGCATGCGCGATTCACGCGACTTTCATCGAGCCGCCGAGCAGATCCTCGGCGAGCTGCAGAAGTATGGATACACCGACGCGCATCTCGAGAAACTGCCGGCCGACGGAAAGCTCTTCTACGGAACGCAGCGATCGCGTCCCGCCTGGGATGCCGATTTTGCCGAGCTGTGGATGCTCGATGCGGATGGAAACGCAGCGCGCAGGCTCGCGAGCTGGGACGCCGCGCCGATCACGCTCGCGCAAGACAGCGAGAGCGCCGACGTGACCGCGGATCTCGTCGATGTTGGCGAAGGCCTGGAGGACAGCGATTACGTTGGAAAGGACGTCAAGGGCAAGATCGTGCTGACCGGATCGCAGCCCGGCGCGGTGCAGAGGATCGCTGTTGCCGGGCACGGCGCGGCGGGCATCGTCAGCTATGCGCCGAATCAGCGCACGGCCTGGTGGAAGCAGGATGAAACGCTCGTGCGATGGGGCCATCTCGACACATTCAGCGCGACGCCCACATTCGGATTCATGATTTCACTTGGCGAGGCCCGCGGACTGCGCGATCGTCTTCAGAGAGCGGAGCGCGTTCGCCTGCACGCCGTCGTGCGGGCGGGGCAGCATCCAGGCTTCTACGAGATCGCCACCGCGACGATTCCCGGAGTGGATCCCGCGGTTCGCACTGAGGAAATCGTCTTTAGCTGCCATCTCGACCATCCGCGGCCGGGTGCGAACGACAACGCCAGCGGATGCGCCACGATCCTCGAAGTGGCGCGCACGCTGCGAAAGCTCATCGAGGAGAAACGGATCGCTCCGCCACGACGCACCCTCCGCTTCGTCTGGCCGCCGGAGATCGAGGGAACGATGGCACTCCTCAACGGACGGCCAGAGCTGGCGGCGCATATCAAAGCGGCGATTCATCTGGACATGGTCGGCGGCGGCAGCGAGACGAAGACCATCTTTCACGTCACCCGAGGCCCGGCAAGTCTTCCATCCTTTGTCTATGACGTGGCGGCCAAGATCGGAGCGTTCGCCGACGAGCAATCGTCGCAGTACGCGATGACCGGCAGCGCGCGGTGGCCGCTCGTCGCGCCGGAAGGCGGACGCGAAGCGCTTCGAGCCGCGTTCGTCCCGCTGACGCTCGGCAGCGATCACGAGGTGTACAGCGACAGCTCGTGGGGAATCCCCTCGATCTATCTCAACGATTGGCCCGATCCCTTCATCCACACGAACGCCGATACTCCGTCGAAGATCGATCCGACGAAACTGAAGCGCGCCGGGTTCATCGCAGCCGCGTGCGGCCTGGTCCTCGCGAACGTGAGCGCTGCCGATGCGCCGGAGATCCTCACTATCGTCGAGGAGGAATCCGGAGGAGGCCGCGAACCTCCAGCGCTTCCAGAAATGGTACGAGGGAGAAATGGTCCGCTCAGTCTCGCGTATCTTCTCGTCGGTTCCACCGGCGGCGACTCGCGGTCTGTTCCGTCGAAATCCGGCGGTGCGCGGCGGTCTCGATGCCTTCGGCTATGACTACCTCACCGATCGCCTCGGCTCCGCCCGCGTGGAGAAGCGAAGTGAATATGGTGAGAACGCCTGTCACATGTGGCCGGCCAGCCAGCGCCAGACTGGAGATCCCTGCTGCGATGTAGAAGAGGAATGCGAAGCCGGCGATTCTGGCGTTCGTCCTGAGAGTCATGGCTTATCCACTTCGGCGATCCGCGCATCCGACGGCGGTTTCTCTTTCTGCAGCCGCGCTGCGACTGCTTCGACCTTCCGCATCACGCGGAGCACATTCAGTCCGGCGATGCCTTTGAGCTGTTCGTCGGTGTAGCCGCGGCGGATGAGCTCCGCGAAGTGCCGCTGATCGACGGACACAACGATCTGCCTTATCAATATGAGGAACGCGTTAAGGACCATCTCGCGCAGATCGACATCCGGCAGGACCAGAGCAAGCTCACACCGCCGCTGCACACCGATATCCCGCGGCTGCGGCAGGGAAGGCTCGGCGCACAATTCTGGTCCGTCTACGTTCCGACGTCGCTCAAGGGCGCGGACGCAGTGCGCGCGGTCCTCGAACAGGTCGACGTCGTGCACCGTCTCGACGAAATGTATCCCGACACGTTCGAGCTCGCACGCACCGCCGATGACGTCGTGCGCATTCATCACAGCGGAAAGATCGCCTCGCTCATCGGAGTGGAAGGCGGCCATTCGATCGGCAACTCGCTCGCCGTTCTCCGCCAGCTTTACGCGAACGGCGCGCGCTACATGACGATCACGCACAGCGACAATACCGATTGGGCCGATTCGGCGACCGACAATCCGATTCACAACGGCCTCACTCCGTTCGGCAAGCTGGTTATCGCGGAGATGAATCGCCTCGGCATGCTCGTCGATCTGTCGCACGTCGCACCGAAGACGATGCACGACGTTCTCGACGTCGCCGTCGCGCCGGTCATCTTCTCGCATTCATCGGCGCGCGCGCTCGTCGATCATGCGCGAAATGTCCCCGACGACGTGCTGCGCCGGCTCAAGGACAACGACGGCGTAGTGATGGTCTCGTTTGTCACCTCTTTCTCCTCCGAGAAGGTGCGCGCACGCGACGCCGCGAAGGATGTAGAAGAAGCACGCCTCAAGGCGCTCTACCGCGGCCAGCCGGAGAAGGTGAAGGCGCTGCTCGCTCAGTGGGAATCAGCGAATCCGGCTCCGCGCGCGACCGTGCACGACGTCGCCGATCACATCGATCACGTCGTGCAGATCGCCGGCGTGGAGCACGTCGGCCTCGGATCGGATTTCGACGGCATCACGACGACGCCGGAAGG
>QHVX01000260.1 GCA_003222375.1 Acidobacteriota bacterium | reverse complement strand
CGCCAGGACGCTGGGGACCACGAGTTTCTTGACGGGACTCGTCGCGAGTGCGCGCAAGGCGTCGATCTGCTCGGTAACCTTCATCGTTCCGAGCTCGGCGGCGATGCCCGCCCCGGCCCGCCCACCCACCATGAACGACATGATCACGGGAGCGAGCTCGCGCACGAGCGAGAGCGAAACGACCTTCCCGATGAAAAGTTTCACGCCGAATTGCTCGAGCGAATACGCCGTCTGCAGCGCCAGCACCATTCCGATGAATAACGACGTGATCGCGACGATGGAAAGCGAGCGGACGCCGATCTGCTCGAACTGCGCGATCAGCAGATTGGTTTCGAGCGGACCCCGAAGAATCTCGCGAACGGTCTGAATTCCGAGGTCGGTGATGCCGCCGGCGTAGAGGAGCGCGCGTTCACCACGATCCTTTGCGCGCTGAAAAAGATTGGGTAGCGACGGAACTTCAACCGGGGTCTCGGCGATCGTGCTCATTGTCCGTTCCCGAAAATGAGGCGGAGCAGGCGCCGGATTCCCTTATCGCGTTCTTTTTTGTCGTCTCGCCGCTGACCGGGCGTGGTGGAGGGCTGCTCTCCCGGGAAGTTGTCCTTGTCGCGCCAGAACGGACTCGGCTCTCCGCTGCCGGCATGCAACGGACAGAGCTGAGTCGGTTCTGTTCCGGCGACGAAGATTTCGGCGTGCGTCTGCGGGCAGTACGGCGTCGCGAGAAATCCCGATTCAGGATCAACCTCGCGGGAAATCACATCATCGGGCCGCTTCCAGTCGACATCCGGAGCCATCCCGACGATGCGGTTCATGTGGGCGGTCCAGATCGGCATGCAGGCGTCGCCACCGGCGAGGCGCACGCTGTGCCCGTCATCGAATCCGATCCACACCAGGCTCAAGATTCGCGGCGAGTAGCCGATGAACCAGGCGTCGCGATAGTTGCTCGTCGTCCCTGTCTTGCCGGCGAACTTGCGGTCGAATCCCAGCGAGCGCGCGCGAGCGGCCGTGCCGTAGTTGAACACGTCCTGGAGAATGTCATCCATCACGTAGCAGACGCTCGCGGGCGCGACGCGTTTCATCTTCACTTCGCGGCTTTCGAGGAGTTTTCCTTCGCGCGTCGAAACCGCCAGAATCGAAATCGGCTCCGCTTTCACGCCCAGGTTTGCGAAGGCGGAGTAGGCGTAGGCGATTTCCAGCGGCGTCACCTCGAACGAGCCGAGCGACACGGACGGATAAGGCTCGAGGCGGCTTTGGATTCCGATCGTCGACGCTTCTTTGATCACGTTGCCGACGCCGGCATCGATCGCCGCACGCACGGCGGGAATGTTGTACGAGTGCGCCAGCGCCTCGCGGACCGTGACGCGTCCGTGAAAGCGAAGGTCGTAGTTCTGCGGCTGCCACACGGCGTTGCCGGTGCGCACGGTGATCGGCGAATCATCGAGGACCGTTGCAGCGGTCAACGCTTGCTGTCCGCGGGCGGGATCCATCGCGGTGACGTAAACGAACGGCTTGAACAGCGAGCCCGGCTGGCGACGCGCCTGAATCGCGCGATTGAATTGCGTCTTCGAGTAGTTCCGGCCGCCGACCAGCGCTTTGACGTATCCCGTTCCGGGCTGAATCGTGAGGATGACGCCCTCCAGCGGCGTCGGCGATTTCTTCAGATAGGGATAGCGCTTGTCGAGATCGACGATTCCAGCTTCCAGCGCCTGCTCCGCAGAACGCTGCATGATCGTGTCGAGCGTCGTGAAGATCCGCAGGCCTTCCGTCTTGAGCTGCGTCTCGGGATACGTCTCGCGAAGTTGCTTGAGCACGAGATCGACGAAGAACGGCGCGCTGCGCGAAGTCTTCGGGAATCGCGCGGTGGTCAGCGGCGCCGCGACTGCCCGTTCGTATTCGGCCTGCTCGATCTTTGCCTGCTCGAGCATGAGTCTCAGTACGAGATCGCGCCGCGACTTCGCGCGGTCGGGATATTTCAGCGGCGACAGAACGTTGGGCGACTTGATCATCCCGGCCAGCGTGGCCGCCTCCGGAAGCGTCAAGTACGTGACGTGCTTTCCGAAGTAGACCTGCGATGCCTGTTCGACTCCGATGATCTGCACCGCGCCGTTCTGGCCGAGGTAGATCTCGTTGAGGTAGGCCTCCAGGATTTCGTTCTTGCGATAGCGCAGCTCGAGCAGGATCGCCATCAAGGCTTCGGTGCCTTTGCGGCGCCAGGTGCGCTCGGGATTGAGAAAGAGGTTCTTCACGAGCTGCTGCGTCAGCGTCGAACCGCCGTGCGTCAGCGCTTTCTGGCGGACATCCGTGATCAGCGCGCCGATCGTGCCGCGAATCGAGATGCCTTCGTGGTGATAGAAGTTTTTGTCTTCGGTGGCGATGATCGCGTCGACGACGGACTTCGGAACGGAAGTCAGCGAGACCGGGAGGCGATCCTCCATCTCGTTGTTGTAGATGGACGTGATGAGCTCCGGCTCGATACGAATTCCGCGCAGCACGATGCCGTCGTCGAGGCGTTTCACCGAACGAACGGTCGCGCCGTCGAAATCGACCACGACCGGCAGCGCGCGAAACTCGATGTCGGGATATTCGAAATTCTGGAGATAGATCTCGAGATCGCCGCCGACGAACCGGTATTCACCCGGATTCGAAACGCGCATCCGAACTTCGTGATAGCCGACGTGATTGAGCTTCGGCTCGAGAAGCGTGCGTGGATAATTGACACCCGGGACGATCGCGGCGGCGTCGGAGTAAATGCGGCTCGGCAGATCCCAGCGACGGCTCGAATCGAACTTCCTGGTGATGACGGCGTAGGTGTAGCCGACGTAGCCAATTGCGGCGACGAAAACGACCATCACCGTGAAGGCGACGCCGGCGCTGTGACGCCACAGGAAATCCTTGATGCGCGAGCGCTTGGCCATCCGGGCTCAGGCTAACAGAACAAAGGTTTAATGAACGACACTCCCGCGCTCGATAACGACCGTCTCCGATACGACCCTCTGCAGCTCAGCCGGGTCGTGCGAGACGTACAGCATCGGCACACTGAGCTCGTCGCGCACTCGGATCAGAAATTCGATCACCCGAGCGTGCAGGGGGCGATCGAGGCCGGCCAGGGGCTCATCCAGGAGCAGCAGTCGCGGCGACGTGACGAGCGCCCGCGCGAGAGCGACGCGCTTGGTCTCGCCGCCGGAAAGCGCGCCGACGCCCCGTTGCATCAGCGGCGCAATCTCGAGAACCTGCACGACGCGCTGAATGAAAGTCTCCGCCTGATGATCGCGGACACCGAACCGGATGTTCCGCTCGACGGTCATGTGCGGAAAAAGCGATTCACCCTGCGGCACGTAGCCGACCGCGCGTTTGCGCGCCGGAATGTCGTTGACGACCACATCGTCGATCACGATTCTGCCGCTTCGCGGTTCCCTGACGCCGGCGATCAGCTCGAGAATCGTCGTCTTGCCGGAACCCGATGGTCCGAAGATTCCGGTCGCGCGCGCCTTCGTCTCGAATGTGACATCGAGCTCGAAGTGCGCCAGCGGCAGGCGAACGTGATCGAGCGCCAGCATTCAATGCGCCGGCCGTCTTCTCACGACGGCTTCGTTGATCCACAACGCCACGAACGCAATGATCACCGAAATCACGAGCAGCCGATAGGCATCGGAATCCTTGCCGAGCTCGATCCGATCGAAGATGGCGAGCGAGAGCGTGGTCGTGCGGCCGGGAATGTTGCCGGCGACGACGATGGTCGCGCCGAATTCGCCGATCGCGCGCGCGAGCGCGAGCACAGTTCCCGCGATGATGCCACGCAGCGCCAGCGGCAGCGTGATCGCGAAGAACACCCGCGCCTCGGAAGCGCCCAGGGTGCGCGCGACGTGCTCGTAGCGGACGTTGACTTCTTCGAGCGCGACGCGCGCCGATCGGACAAACAGCGGCATCGACATCACGACCATCGCGATCACTACCGCGCGCCAGGTGAACACAACCTCAACCAGCCC
The DNA here is from genome assembly GCA_003222375.1 of Acidobacteriota bacterium. Taxonomy (GTDB): domain Bacteria; phylum Acidobacteriota; class Thermoanaerobaculia; order Gp7-AA8; family Gp7-AA8; genus Gp7-AA10. The sequence continues at coordinate 11 of QHVX01000260.1, read as the reverse complement.
GTGCAGCGGCC
>QHVX01000259.1 GCA_003222375.1 Acidobacteriota bacterium | reverse complement strand
GGGGTAAAAGGTCGAATCGTCGAGCTTGTCAGTAAGGCTCGTAAGGAGATGCAGATCGCCGTTCTGACCAAACGGCTTCCCTTCCGATACTCGGGCGCGCTCCCGAAGTCGGAAAACGAATAAAGGTTGTCGGTTGACGGTTGTCGGTTGTCGATGAAAAAAGCTCTTCTAGCCCTCTTAGTTGCCGGCTTTGCGGTTTGCGCGATCGCGGCCGATGTCGTCGAAGCAATCGTCATTCGCGTCGGCGACCGCGTCGTCACCCGCACGCAGTACATGAAGCGACTACATGACGGCCTCACCGAGATTGAACAGACCGTTCAACCGCCTGAGATGAACGTGAGGAAGGAAGAGTTCAAGAAGAATCTCACCAACGACTTGATCTCCGAGCTTCTGATCAAAGACCGCGCCGATCGGCTGAATCTTTCGATTTCCAGCGACGAGCTGAAGGACGCGGTGGAGCGCCTCAAACAGCAATACGGACTGGCCACCGATCAGCAATTCAATGAATCACTGCAGAAATCGGGACTCTCTCGCGCCGACATGGAAGCGCGGCTTCGCGATACGCTGCTGATGAACAAAGTCTTCGGCCGTGAGCTGCGGGGCCGCGAGGACGCCAGCGACAAAGAGCTTCGCGAACGCTACGATCGCGAAAAAGAACGCTACCGCCTTCCGGAACGCGCGCGCCTCCGCGAAATCGTGATCCTCAAGCCAGATAACCCGACGGCGCTCGAGCAGGCGCGTCAGCATGTGCAGCAGGTCGCCGAACAAGCGCGAGCGTCCGCCGACTTCTCGTTGCTCGCGAAGACCGCTTCGCAAGCGCCGACCAAAGACAAAGGCGGGGACCTCGGTGAAGTCGCCCGCGGCGAGCTGCGGCCCGAGCTCGACAAAGCGGTCTTCAACAGCAACGCCGGCGCGATCATCGGTCCGATCGAGGCGAAGACCGCCTGGCACATTCTGAAAGTCGAGCAGCGATTGCCGTCCGAAGTGCCGGCCTTCGAGTCGATCAAGGACAAGATCCGCAAAGACGCCAGCGATGATGCCTGGCAGCGCGACTACAAGGCCTACATCGATCGTCTGCGCAAAGACGCGTTCATTCAGATCAACGAAGCGAACGTTCCGACGGTCTGATTCGAGCCGCCTGAGAGGCGGCTCTACGTAGCGCCGGCTGTCAGCCGGCGCAAATCTACGACGCGTAGAGCACTTTCACGACCGAGGTATCCTCGGGTTGATGGAGGTGTTAAGGGCTGCCGTTGACGCGATTCGCAAAGAGAAACCGCGCAAGATCGTCGTTCTGACTGGTGCCGGCGTCTCCGCCGACAGTGGAATCCCGACCTTTCGCGGCGCGGGTGGCTTGTGGCGTAACTACCGCGCGGAAGACCTCGCGACGCCGGAAGCTTTCGCGCGGAGTCCGTTGCTCGTCTGGGAATGGTACGAATGGCGACGCTCAATCGTGCGCGAAGCGGAGCCAAACGCCGCACATCGCGCCATCGCATCGCTCGCAAAAGCGTTGGTCGTCACGCAAAACGTCGATGGTCTGCATCAGCGAGCCGGATCGCAGAACGTCATCGAGCTGCACGGCAATCTCTTTCGGACGCGTTGTGTCCGAGACGACAGTCGCCGCGATGCGATCCATGCGTTCGGCGATCTGCCGCCGCATTGTGAATGCGGTGCGCTCCTGCGGCCCGATGTCGTCTGGTTCGGCGAGACACTTCCCGAAGGAGCATTTGCGCGGGCGAGTCACGCAGTTAGTGAAGCCGACCTTCTGCTCGTGATCGGTACGTCCGGCGTCGTCTTTCCGGCCGCAGGTCTCGTGTCACTGCACGATGGCCTGTCGATCGAGATCAATCCACAGGTTAGCGCCATCAGCTCGGCTTGTACGTTCGCGATCGCGGCAAAAGCGGCGGAGGCGGCTCCGGCCATCATCGAGGCAATTCATGCAGGAACTGATCGCTGATCTGCCGCTCGACGACCGGCCGCGCGAGAAAATGCGGCGCCACGGTGCGGAAGGCCTCTCCGACGCAGAGCTGATCTCGCTGCTTCTCGGATCAGGGACGCGCGGAAAAAATGCGATCCAGCTCGCTCGCGAGCTGCTTCGGGAGGGCCTCGCGTCGCTGGGCAGCCTGAGCGCCGATTGCATGGCGAAAACATCGGGCGTCGGCCTGGCAAAAGCGACGCGCATCGGCGCGGCATTCGAGATCGCGCGGCGGCTTGCTTGTGTCGAGAACGCCGATGGAGCGCGATACGACGACGCGATCGTCGCGCGGGCGCTCATCGGCCGCTACGCCCACGAGTCTCAGGAGCATCTCGGGGCCGTGCTCCTCGATTCGCGCCAGCGCGTCCTCAAACAATGTGAGATTTACGTCGGCACGGTGTCGCGCGCGCTCGTCTCGACGCGCGACGTGGTGCGCGTGGCGCTCGACGCGAACGCTGTCGGCGTCGTTCTTTTTCACAACCACCCGTCCGGCGATCCCGCACCGTCAGCCGAAGATCTAACCTTCACGAAACGGATTCAGCAGTCTCTATCGCTGGTAGACATCGACCTGGTCGATCACTTGATCGTAGGCGCGCAGCGCTACTGCTCGATGCGGACGAAAGGATTGCTGTAGCATTTCCAAATCGTGCTCACGACAGTCAGCTTCTATCGCGTCGACGAGGAGGGGCATCTCTACATCTCGCCCGCCATCCGTGAATGGGCGCCCGTCGCCGACCTAGGCATCGACACGGTCATCGATCTCGACGCCGGTCTCGATGAGTGCATTCCGACGACACCCGAAGGTTGCCTCTACATCTATTTTCCGATCTATGACGAGGATCTGCCGAAGCTTTCCCGTCTCGAGGCGGTCGGGAACCTCGGCGCGCAGCTGATTCGCAACGGTCACCGCGTGCTCTCACACTGCGGCATGGGATTCAATCGTTCCGCGCTCGTGGCCGGCGTGATTCTCCACAAGCTCGGCATTCCCGGGAAGGAAATCGTGACGCGGATTCGCGAGCGCAGGCCAGGCGCGCTATTCAATGAAGTCTTCGCGAGCTACCTGGAAGCTCTCTAGCGTAACGGGGTCAGGTCTTTGATCGTGGCTACGCTCTCCCAGTTGTGGAACTAATTCAGATCGTTGAGGATGCAGCCTATCGCGCTTTTTTTCGACTGCGCATCTTAATGAAACAAAAGGCTCTTCATTGGGTAGAGCCTGGCGGGAATCAAAGACCTGACCCCGTTAGCGGGCGACCAGCGCCGGCTTCCGCGCTGTCGCTGCACGTTCCGCGTACACCGGCGTGAACCAGCCGTAGCGATCGGGAATCTCGCCGCCGATGTAGTCGAAGAATTCCTTCTGCAGCCGCTCGGTGACCGGACCGTCGGCGGCCGTGCCGGTGAAGAAGACCTCGTCGGCGATGTAGAGCATCTCGCGCGGAATCAATCCCTCGACGACATCGAACCCCAGGTCTCGCGCGATCTTGATGATGCACGATCGGGTGATGCCGGCGAGGATCGAGGCTCCCAGCGGCGGCGTGAAGATGCGGCCATCGCGAACGATGAAGACATTCTCGCCCGAGCCTTCGCTCACGTATCCGTTCACATCCAGCGCGATGCCTTCGGCGTAACCGTCGATGGCCGCTTCCTGACGGATGAGAATCGAATTCATGTAATTGCCGGTGGCCTTGGCGAGTGGCGGGAAGGTGTTGGGGGCCATCCGATTCCACGAGGAAACACGGACGTCCACGCCGTGTTCGAGCGCTTCGGGACCGAGGTATTTGCCCCAATGCCAGGCGGCGATGGCGATGTCGACCGGGCACTTCGAGGGATCGACTCCCAACGAGCCGAATCCTCGATAGATCACCGGACGCAGATAGCAATCGTTGAATTCATTCGCCGCGACGGTGTCCACGCACGCGCGTTTGAATTCCTCCATGGAGATCGGAACCTCCATGCGGTAGATCCGGCAACTGTCGAACAAGCGTCGCGTGTGCGCGTCGAGGCGGAAGATTGCCGGGCCCTGATTTTTCGTGTCGTAGCAGCGGATTCCTTCGAAGAGTCCGGAACCGTAGTGGATGGCGTGCGTCATGACGTGGATCTTCGCGTCGGCGAAATCCACAAGCCGTCCGTTCATCCAGATCTTTTTGACTTCTTCGAACGGCATCAGGTGGCCTCCTGGTTCGGTGTGCGCATGCGGTTTTCAGGCATCGTCGAGCCGGAGCTGAGGATGCCGCGAGTATAGCAGGCCGCTGATTAGTCGAGTCAATGCTATAAACCTGCCATTGCGGTTACAGAATAAGACAGTGGTCATTACGGGTGCATCGTCGGGGATTGGACGGGCGACGGCCCTCGAATTCGCGCGACG
>QHVX01000258.1 GCA_003222375.1 Acidobacteriota bacterium | reverse complement strand
TCACGGTTGTAGGTTCCGTTGTCCGTGCGAATGATCGCCAGGTCGAATGGCGTCCCAAACTGATCCTTTGTTTTTCCGGTCGAGGTGTTGCGATAGGCCGTGTAAAAACCATCCCACTTCCGCACTACGAGATCGGCGCGCGCAAAGCCGCGATTTCCGAGGACGGTTCCGGCACCTAATGTCCACTCATTTGTGGCCGGTGTTTTCAAACCGTTCGGATCGAGGATGGTGTCCACGCCTGGAATCGATGTCGTCGTGCGGAACGGACGGCGGTCATTTCCGCCGTTCTTGAAGAACCAGTCGAAGATCATCGCGATCGCCTGATCGGTCGGGATGAGCTGGCTGGTCGGGACGTTCACGTCATTGTTGATGTTCGGGCCGCGATAGTCCCACGACAGCGAAGCGTTGCGGCCGGCCGGATCAGCATCGTTGGCGGCTCCTTCAGACAAGCGGCCGATGAATCGCGCATAGCTGCTGTTCAAAACGATCCGCTGATTTCCGAAGATGTCGTAGTGCGCCGCCAGCCGGGGGCTGAACGAAGAATCGTCCGTGATGACGAACGTGTGGTCGCCGCTGATCGCGTGGTTTTTGTCGTAGCGTACGCCGAGGTTGAAGGTCCAATGCGGGTTGAGGATCCAGCGGTCGTTGACGAACCCTGATTTCGTGATGTAGTCGGAGCCTTTGCTCAGCACGAAGATCGGCAGCCAGCTGATGCGAGTCTGGTTGCCGGTGGCGCCGCCGGGCATGCGCGGGAAGATCTGATTTCCGCGCACGATGGTGTTGGCCACGCTGATGCGGTAATCGCTGCCGTTCTGATAATTGTTGACTCTTCGCAGCTCGTCGAAGTGTTCGAAGCCTCCGCGAACCTCCTGGCTCCCGAATCTTGAAGAGGTCCAGAAATATGTCGCTTTGGCGGTGTAGCTCTGGATGTTGCGCTGTTCCCCTTCCGCCGTTTTGCGGAAGGTCGGCGACCAGTAGCGCGTTCCGCGAGCGCGATCAGTGATCAAAGTGCCCTTGATCAAATCGTAGTAGGGCGATCCGGAACCGATGAAGGCGAACTTCCTCTTCGAGTATTGACCCTCGACGAAGAACTGGTTGGTGAGTATGCCGTTGTAATTGGCCACCAGCATGGAATCGGGCGTTTCGCGTCGCCCGACCAGGCTGTCCAGATCCATGACGACCTGGCCGGTTTGATTCGTCTCGCTGGCCTTGACGTCGAGATAAGAAGCGACGAGCGTGTGCCTGCTGGTGATCGCGCCAGTGAGCTTTCCTTCGAGACGACGATCTTTTGTCCCATGCGGGTACGGAATGGCCAGCAACGGAGTGCCGACCGAAATTTGATTGCCGTTGGCGTCCTGATCGCCGGCGCGCGCCAGACCCGGTTCAGTCTGACGGCTGTCGTTCGTTCGCGCCGATCGTCCCGCTCCGAAGAACCAGAGACGGTCGCGCATGAACGGTCCGCCTAACGTCGCTTCGTAGATCGAGTTGATCTTGTCTTCCTGTTCGACCGTCAATGGCGTCTTGGCGGTCCACTTATCGTTGGAAAGATTCGTCCGGAAGCTTCCCTTCAGATCGTTGCCGCCCGACTTCGTGATCGCGCTGACGACGCCGCCCGTAAAGTGGCCGTACTCCGCGGAGATCGCGCCTCCGGTGAGGATCGTCGTCTCCTGAATTGCGTCCTCGATGAAGACCGGCCGCGCCTGGCCGCGGAGGTTTTCGTTCACGATCGCACCATTCACGAGGTAGAGACTGTCGAACGACATCGCGCCCGAGATCATGATGTTGCCGCCCGACGGGCCATTGTCGTTCACGCCCGGCGACAGCAAAGTGACCGCGCGGAGCGTGCGATCCATCGGCAATGCTTCGATCAGATCCTGCTTGAAATTAGTGCTGACCTGCGTCGACTCGACCGGCGCGGTCAGCGGCGTTTCCGCCGTGACCGTGATCGCTTCGGACATGGCAGCCGGGCGCAGCTCGATGTCCACGCGTTCCGTGTTTGCGGCCGTCAGCACGACCCTGCGCGTCGCGGTCGCCATGCCGGAGAGCTCGAACTTTATGGTGTAGTTGCCCGGCGGTAGCAGGCCGATGATGTAATCGCCGGTCTGTGTGCTTTCCGTCGAGCGAGCTCCCTGCAGATTCGGAGATGTGACTGTAACCGTCGCTCCCGGTACGGAAGCGCCCTCCGCGCTCACTTTGCCGATGAGTGTGGCGGTGGGAATCGACTGCGCCATCGCGAACGACGCGATGACGACCATGATGAGGAAAACGACAAATCGCTTCGTCATTGAACCTCCCTCTCTTGTCGGATGGAGCGGGGGCAACGCTCCGAGTTTGTGATAGAGCAACCTACCACATGATCAAGATTGACTCCAAAGCATTCGAGCGCGAGGGACACATCCACGTCCGTGGCCTCGCGACATCTGAAGAAATCGCGCAGTACCGGCCGGTCATCGAGTCCGTCGTCGGCGCGCTCAAAGATCAGCCGCAGGGACGGATCGACGATTATTCGAAGTTGTTCACGCAGGTGACGAACGTCTGGCGCATCAGCGCCGCCGCGCGACAGATTGTTTTTTCGCGCCGGTTCGCAGAAGCGGCCGCGCGATTGTTGGGCGTCGACTCGGTCCGCCTGTATCACGATCAGGCGCTGTTCAAGCCGCCGGGCGCCGATCGCACACCGTGGCACCAGGATCGTTACTACTGGCCGCTCGATACCGACCGCACGGTCACGATGTGGATGCCGCTGGTCGACGTCGACATGCAGATGGGATCGATGATCTTCGCCTCCGGCTCGCATCGCGCCACCGCACTCGGTGACCTCATCATCTCGAGTGAGACCGACCGGCGGCTGACTGCGATCATCAAAGAGCGACGCTGGCCGATATGGAGCGAGCCGGTGCGAGCTGGGGACGCGACCTTCCACGCCGGCGGAACGTTGCACTCGGCGGGCGCAAATCGCTCCGATCGCGTCCGCGAAGTGCTGACCATCATCTACTTCGCGAGCGGAACGCGCGTCGCCACACCGTCGAATCCGAACCAGCAGGTCGACATGGAAGTCTTCCTCCCCGGTGCACGACCCGGGGAGGAAGCGAAGAGCGATTTGAATCCGATCCTCTACTGACCGTCACCCTGAGCGAAGCGAAGGGTCTCGCCGACGAGATCCTTCGCCGTCTGCGCGGCTCAGAATGACTCCGCGAGCGCGTTGAGTCGCTCGCCCCACCACGCTTTCATTTTTTCCGCCGCCGATTTGTCGGGAAGTTTCTGATGGGTCACTTCGACCGCGCTTTTCTGCACGCCTTTGGAGGTGAACATGACCTCGACTGTCGTGCCGTCATCCCAGGCGAGTCGCATGCGCTTGTTAGGCGTGGCACTGCGCACATCGAAATCCATTTTCGCGAAAGCCGCGAACAACTTCTTCACTGGCACCGCGAACGTCTTGCTTTTGTGCGCTTCGTATCCGCCGCCGCGACGCTGTCCCTTGTCGCGCAGTCCGCGAATGCGCTCGTAACCGACGGTCACCATCTGACTCCACCAATCGGGCGTGCCGGTTGAGGAGACGTATCGTGCGATCTCGCGATGCGGCTTGTCGGCGGCGCGCACCTCATCGAGGGTCTTGACCCACTCCGTCCACGTGCGGCCGGTCGCTTTCTTGACGGAGGCGTCGCTCATCCCGGCGAGCTTCGCGAAGTCCGCTTCCTTTTTCCTGACGAGTTGAAGACGCGCGGCGGTGTACGACTCGCCCGTCTTTTCCATGCGCGATCGAACGACGCGCTTGAAGTCTTTTTGTTTCGGCATCACGATCTCCTTCGTT
>QHVX01000257.1 GCA_003222375.1 Acidobacteriota bacterium | reverse complement strand
GCAAGCCGACGACATGGGCCTCGATTTCATGGCGCAGGCCGGCTACGACCCGCACGGCATGCTCGACATGTTCGAAAAGCTTCTCAGCCTCGAGCGAAGCAGGCCCGGCGCGGTCGCTCGCTTCTTCCAGGACCATCCCGGCACGCAGGACCGCATCAGCGACATTTCGGGCCGCATCAGCCGGATGAGCCGGACGAGCGGAATTGTCGACGATCCTGAATATCAGGTCATTCGCCGGCGTCTGGGATTCTGAGAACGCTTACAATCTGCTCTCATGGCGCTCGTCAAATGTCCTGATTGCGGACACGATGTCTCGACGGCAGCGAGTACGTGTCCGAATTGCGGACGGCCGATGGCGGCGATGTCCGCTCCGACGCCGGCTCCCGCACTCCCGGTGAAAGAAGAGACGCTCTGGCACGGTACGCCGTCGTGGCTGCTGCTGTTCGGCAAAATCGTGACGGCCTTTCTCGTCGTAATCGTACTAGTTCTCATATACTATTTTGGTTATCAATTTCTTGCGCCGTACGCCACGATCGCCTGGATCGTGATCGCCGCGATCATCGTGTGGCAGCTCTTCGCGGTGTTCATCGCCCTCGCGCGAATTCGCACGACGCTCTACACCGTCTCGAACCAGCGCGTGATCATCGAGACCGGCTTGACGACGAAATCCGTCGAAGACATTGATCTGCGCTACATCGATGACTCGCAATTCAACCAGTCGTTCATCGCGCGCCTCCTCGGCATCGGCAACGTGACGATCATTTCGTCGGACAAGACATTGCCGACGTACGTCCTGCGTGGAATCCGCGATCCGCGCGGCGTGCGCGAGCTGATTCGCGCGAACGCGTATCAGGTCTCGCAGCGCCAGCTCTTCACGCGGGCGACGTAGAGCCGTCATCCTGAGCCGCGCAGACGGCGAAGGATCTCGTCCACTGAGATCCTTCCCCCGCTCGGCGGGGTCAGGATGACGCATCAGAACAACTCTTCGACCGGCTTGTACGTGCCGTCCTTCGCGAACGGGACGTATTCGAATCCGCGATTCAGCGGATCGTCATGCCGCACCGTCGTGTAGTCGATGCCGAGGGCGGAGTAGATCGTGCAGGTGACGTCTTCGGGACGCACGTCGCGATTCTGACTCCAGCCGTAGTCTGCGACATCATTGCCGGTCGCGTCGGTCTTTCCGATCACCAGGCCTCCGCGAATTCCCCCACCCGCCCACACGGTCGACATCCGCAGATTGTGATCGCGGCCGTCCTGGTTGTTGAGCACACCGACTGTCCGCCCGAACTCGGCGACGACGACCACCAGCGTTTCGTCGAGCAGCGTCTTGCCGCTCACCGAACCGGGCATCGATCGCAGATCGCTCATCAACGCGCCGAATGCGGGATCGAACTGCGCGCACTGCGTGTACAGCGAGTTCACGCCGTTGGCCGGCTTGTCGTAAATGCCGCTGTGATGGTCCCAGCCGTTCAGCGTCGCCTGAACGAATCGGGTTCCTTTGCGCGCTGCGACGAGATTGCGCGCGATCACCAGCGAATCGCCGAACGTCGAGCTGCCGTACTTCGTGTGCTCGTCAGTCGTAAAGCTGAAAAGCGCGTTGATGTTAGGCGCGTCCATGAGCGCTTTCGATTGATCGTAGAAGGCGTTCATGTCGGTCGTCACTTTGCCGAGCGCGCCGGAGGTGCGGTTCGCGTCGAGCTGATGGAGGAAATTCCAGCGATCGCTGAAGCGCGTGACACCGTCCGGATGCGCGATCGTCGGAAGTCCCGTCGATGCCGGCATGACCTGGAACGGTGCGTACGTCGCCGGAAAATATCCGGCCGCCGGAATGCCCGTCGAATTGAGTGCGATGAAGCCCGGAAGGACGTCGCCCGTCTTCCGCGCCACTTGCTCTTCCAGCGAAACGACCGATCCGATGTGCGGCGCGATCGCTCCTGTTGCGCCGGTCGGGTTGCGTGCGATCTGCGCCCACGTCTGTCCGAGTTGATGCACCGCCGCCCACGCCAGTCCGCTGCGGATAAAGCTCAACTTATCGAGATGCGCCGCGGTTTTCGGCATCAGTCCCTGCGGGAATCGCAGATTGCCGCCGTTGTATGACGCCGGCGCGAAATCGGACGGCGTCCAGGCGCCTTCCTTCAAGTCCCACGTGTCGATGTTGCTCGGCGCGCCGGCGAGAAAAATGAAGATGGCATTTGTGGCGGTGTTGTGCAGCGCCGCGTTAGGCGCGACGGTCTTGCCGTAAAGGACGCGCGGATTCAGAACGTCGAGGAAATACGAAGCGACGATGCCGGTCGCGCCGACCTGCAGAAAGCGACGGCGTGAGAATCCCTTTGCGTCTCCGAGGGGAAAGCCGCTCGCCTTTTTGCAGTCGGGGCACTCGATGGTGCTTTTCGGAAGTTTTGGTTTACGCATGGCCGCCTCAATCGAAGAGGAATTCCAGTGAGTTCAACAACACCCACTGCAGATCCTCGGTCTTCTGCGCAAGAGTGCCGCTGCTGAGATACACGATCGCCTGCTGCCGCTCGGCGGTGGTGGGCCGGCGCGACAGCGTCGCGAGGTAGATTTGATCGGCGATCGATCCGGCATCGGTCGTCGACGCCAGCACTTTCGCAACCGTCGAATTGGCAGTGTTGCGATGCACGCGATTGACGACCACCTGCGGATCGTTCATCAGCGAAAGCGCCTGCGCGATCGATGTGTCGTTCGAGCGCGGCGTATCGTCACGATCGCCTCGGCCGAATTCATCGAGGAAGCGGCCGTAGTTGTTTCGCCCGGCTTCCAGCGTATCGGGCAGCTTCATCGCCGAGGTCACTGTGCCCAGGCCGTTGACGGTGAAGGACACCGGAACGCTGGTTGCGCGCACGATTGCGTCCAGCATTTCTTCAGCCGATAGTCGATGCGATAAATGGCGCGCGAAGTACGGAGTCCACGACTCGTTCCAATTGCCCGGCGCGTACTGCGTCGAGAGCTGGTAGGTGCTCGACATCGCCATCGTTTTCAGAATCGCGCGCAAGTCGTAACGGTCGGCGACGAATTCGTTGGAGAGCAGCGTGAGCAGATTCGGATGCGTCGGCTGCGAATCGAGTTTGTTGATGTCGATGTTGTTCGTCGGCTCGACCATTCCCATTCCGAACATCTCTTTCCAGAGATAGTTCACCGCCGCACGCGAAAACTGCGGATTGGCGGTCAGCGTCCGGCCTAACGCATCGCGATATGCCTCGCCCGGACGCGGCCCTTCGCCGGTCAGAATGAACGCGGGCGGAACGGAGCTCTGGCCGTTGGTCGGCTGTCGCGGCGTTTTGTTGCCTGATGTCGTGTTGAGCTGATACGCGCCGTTCGGGATGCTGTCTTCGACGTCGTACTTGAAAAGATTCGCGTTCGGATTCGCGGGATCGGTGTACGGCTGCCGCTGCGCGCGTGTGCGCGTGAAAAACGCGGCCTGACCCCAGAAGTCATATCGCGTTTTCGATTTCAGATAGGTGTTGACGAGGTCGAGATGTCCCAGCCCGTTGTGGCAGGAGAGGCACAGCAGCGGCATCCCCAGAAACCTCTCGCCCGACTGCGCCGCGAGATTGTCGTAGGTGTCCTGAACGGGCCCGTTCGTCTGAATCTGCCGCACCCAGAAATCGGAAGGCCCGTTCGCGAAGCTGTCGCCTTTGCCCGAGAGGACCTCGCGAACCATCACGTCGTACGCTTTTCCGTTCTTGATGGAATCGTGGATGTAGTTGTAGTACGCGTTGCGGCCGACGTAGTACTCGCGGATGTTGTTGGAGGCCTGCACGTTCTGCACGAGATCGCCGAACCACATCGTCCAGCGATCGATAAACGCGTCGGACGCGAGGAGCTGATCGATTTTTTTCGCGCGCTTGTCGGCGGTCGTATCGGCGAGAAAAGACTGCACGGTGGCGGTGTCGGGAATCTGTCCGGTCAATCGCCGGCAATCGTGGTCGGCACGACGCCGTCCTGCCGCATCTTGTTGAAGACTTCGGTGTCGATGAAATTGACGGTCGCGGGAAAGGTGCTCCTGGGCGGTTCCACCGCTCGATGGCGGCTCGGCGCGACCGCCTCGGTCGCCACTGAGAGCTGGTGATAGAGCGCTTTGGGAGAGGGCACTGCGGCCGGTCCGAGGGGGCACGTCGCTTTTTGGTCGCCGAGGAGGAGGGCCGGGCCGACGGCCAGGAGGGCGACCCACGATTTGTGCTTCATAGCAGGTTGGACGAGCGCGTTGTGGCGCGCGTTTACATCGCCGTGTGATAACAGTCACGCCGGCAAGGGAGCCGCGTCGATCTCGTGTAGCCTGCTGATGTCGATGCTGATCGTTCCGTCGGGGGCGGGCGGGTTGAAAAGATTCCGGAAGCGCGCTCCCCACACAACCTCACTGCCCTTGTATGACGTTCGCGTATGCACGGTCTGCGAGAAGGTCTCGTCGAATCCGTTCAGCAACACGAGAAACTCGGAATCGCACGCTCGCAGATCGTCCCCACCGTCGTAATCGCGGAGCGGGCTGTCGGCATCGATGGGATGCACGATCGTCCACGACAGCGGAAAAAACGCCACACCTTCCCGCTCGAGCTTGAGCGGGATGAACTCGCGTTCATCGCCCCTCCCCCTCTTTCGCCTCGCGAGGAGGACTCGCGCTTCGAGATCGACGATCTGGCTGCGCCGCTGATTGACGATGCGAAACATGAAGGCCTTCATGTTCTTGTACGGCGCGATGACCGCTTTTTCGCTGAACAGAATCAACGCGGTCGGACGCGCGAATCGCGCGAAGACCACGCCCGCGATCAACGCAAAGGCCAGGATTCCGAATAGCGATTCGACCGTCATCAAGACATTCGCCGCGAACGTCATCGGGACGATGTTGCCGTAGCCGATGGTCGCGATCGTCTCGACGCTGAAAAAGAAGGCGATGCCGAAACGCCCCAGCACGCTCGCCCGGCTGAAGTCCGTCAGTGCATCGCGGCCACACGCAATGTACGCGAAGGCGAATAGCGTATTGGAGAGCAGATACGCCAGCGCGAGATACGAGAGGAATTTCGGCCAACTGATCGTGAGGAAGTAGTGATAGGGCGAGAGCTCCTGCCAGAAGCTGAGACCTTCGCGGCGGACGTTGAAGCTTCCGTCGCGATTGAGAAAACGCTGTCGGCTCTCCCGCGTGACGACCGAGCCGAATCCGAGGTCGAGGTTGATGTCCTCCGGGACCTGACTCACGTGCGCAAGTCTACCGGATGAACGAGAAGCCGACCGCGATGAGCAGCAGCACGACCACCGCCAGCGAGATGTAAAACGCCTGCACCGTCATTCGGTGCATATCGACGTTCTCGCGACGCTCGCCCAGAAGATATTGGAGATACTCGATGCGGGGGCGGACCGACGCGACCTTCTCTTCGACGTCGGGGTAGATCACCTGATTGATCTCCGGCACAAAGATCACCGGGATGAAGGTCGCTCCGCCGCTGCGCGTGACGTAGTTGGTGAGCGTGTCGTTGTGCGGCTGATCGCCATCGGCCACCAGGCAGTGATAAACGGTGGTCGACTGCAACACCGAAAGGGCCTTCTGCATCGGTCGCCGCGCGCGATAGGTGTTGACGACGCTCTCGGCGGTCTGGCGCAGAATCCGTTCATTGAGCTCCGGGACGCGCGTGAAGATGAAGATCGTCTCGCCGCGGGCAACCGAGATCTTTTCCGGCCGCGCGTAAATGATCTCGCCGAAGTCCTTCCATTCATCCTGGCCTTGGTCGGTCTTGAATCCTTCTTCCGACAGACGGGCCATCAGACGCGTGACGGGATCGGTCCCGTCAGGCGACTCAATCGGCTTTTCGGCTTTCAGCTCCTGCATATTTGTCGACCAGACGAATCAGATCGGGGAATTCAAAAGGTTTGCCCATATAGTCATCGGCGCCGCATTTTCTCGCTTTCTGAGCGAGATCGCGATCGCCCGAGAGCACGATGTAAGGAATGTTCTTTGTCTCCTCCTGCGATTTGAGCGCCGCGCAAAGCTGATCGCCGCCCATGCCCTTGATCGTCAGGTCGGCGAAGATCATCGACGGTTTCAGCTCTTTCGTGCGCCTGAGCGCAGTCTGCCCGTCCGCGACAATCTCGCACTTCCAGCCGTTGCGCTGAAGAACCAGCGCGATGAGGCGGGCGACCTGCGGATCATCTTCTACGACCAGAATCACAATTCCTCGCCTTACTCAAACCGCACACGAACCCGTTTTCGCGTGTGACCAAATGCAGCTCCGACTGCGCATCCGACGCCGTTCCATAGACAATCGAGTACGCTGGTGACGCGGGTCGGTAGCGTTATTTGCCATGCGGTCAGGCCCAACGCAAATGCCACGCCTAGCAGGATCGTGACGGCGTACAGCGATCTGCGCGAGCGGTTCGCACCGTCGATGGACAGGAATGCGAGCACGCCCCACGGCACGAAAAACAGAATGTCG
>QHVX01000253.1 GCA_003222375.1 Acidobacteriota bacterium | reverse complement strand
AGTACACCGAAAAGCCTGGCGACAGTTTTCAGGAGGCGGAACATGCGCTGCGCCGCGCCATCGAGCTGAATCCCGACCTGACGCTGGCCCAGCGCTACTACGCTGAAGTCGAGATCGAAACCGAAGGGACAATTGATTCACTCAAGCGCCTGAAGGAAGGCATCGCGCGCCGGCCTAACAATGCCGATCTCTACGCTGCTTTGGGAAAAGCGCTTCGATACACGGGATTGCTTCATGAATCTGCCAAAGCCTTTGAAAAAGTCCGCGAGCTCGATCCCCACATGACCACCAGCATTGCCCATACCTGGTTCATGCTCGGCGAGTATCAGCGTGCCGGCGACACAATCCACGGCGACATCTTCTATCTCCGTCCGCTCACCATGGCCATGAGCGGTCAGCATGAGGAAGCCCTCCACCTGCTGCGCGACACCATACGCAACAATCCTGACAAGCAGTTTCACGCCTATCACCAGGGCCTGGTCAGCATGCTGGAAGGAGATCGCGAGACCGCCGCGCGCAATGCGAACATCATCATCGATCACAATCGCGATCCCGAGGCGCGCTACTACATGGTCCGATCGCTGGCTCACGTCGGCGAGACCGAACGAGCGCTCGACGTTCTCGACCAGATATCGCGCAGCTTCTTCCCGGTCTACGCCTTCGAGCACGATCCGTGGCTGGAGTCGATTCGCAGCTCGCCGCGCTTCGCGGAGATCATGCGTGGCGCACGCGAGCGTCACGCGCAGGCGCGCGCGGTGTGGGAACTATGATGGTGCCAGGTCTGCTGTTGGCTGTTTTCTACGCAGAGTAGCGATGCAACGGTCGACATCAGCCTGAAGGTCAACGTTCTGAACTAGTTCCCGATCGCAACGGCGGACCAGCGCTGAGACACGGCTCGAGCTACGTAACCGGAGGCCGGCCGCGATTACCCGGTTTGGCAACAACGCTTCGTAACAGCCGACCCACGCGGCGACCATGCGTGCGAATTTGTCCGGTCCATTTCGGACGTGAGCTTCATCGGTCGATAAAGCGCGTGCGACCGCGGCGACAACGTCGGCCATCGCCAAATTGCCTGGCGAGCGTTGCTCTTGTGGATGCTCATCGGCTCGTGGTTTCAATGCGATTTGAGCGCGAATTTTTTCGAGCCACGGCTCCCCTCCGAGATAGATCTGCCCGACCAGATCGTCCCATGGTTTTCGGTCGAGACCGATGCCTGCGTCGACAAACTGACAGTAGTTCGCACGCGCAATCTCTCGCGTCGGACCGAACTGCACCAGCGCATCGTCGACCGCGAGCCACGGTGGCGCTTCCGCGGCGCCCATGATGGCGCGGTAACTCGTCCAGTCATAATCCTCGGGTTTCGCCACCATAGAGGCCCGGACCGGATTCAAAACGACGTAGCGCAGCACCTCGAGGAAGTAGGCATCCTTATCGATCAGGAAAGGTTTGAAACGACCTTGGAAAAGATGCCCGACGCGACGATGACGTCGATTGAATTCGCGCGCGTAATTGCCATTCAGCCAGCACATTCCTCGCGAGAGCGTTTCAGTCGACAATTGAATGACTGAGTGGACGTGATTCGGCATCAGTGCATAGGTCGGGACAATCCACTTGAATCGATCGACCGACTCCCCGAGCAGATCGAGGAAACGGTTACGATCGGTATCGTCCAGGAAGATGTCGCGTCGCTCGTTGCCGCGAACCGTAACATGCCAGAGTGAGCCGGGGAATTCGAGTCGAAGAGGTCTTGACATCGCAGCACCGAGGCTACCTCGGCGATGCTGCTGTCCGATGAAGTTCTACCTATCGTGGAAAACAGCCAACAGCAGACCTGGCACCATCACTCCAACTTGCCGTACATTTTCTGCCGATACAGCTTCTCGTTCTCGGTGTCGCCTAACGCGAAGAAAATGTCGGCGAGTTTTGTGGTCGGCCAGTAGCTGTCGGGCGCACGCTTCAAGGCCGCTTCATAATGCGAACGCGCCTGCGATGGCGAACCGGACAGGAAGAGCGCGTCGCCGACCTGCTCCGGCCAATCCATCTTCTCGGCGAATCGCGCCGCCCGCGTGAATTCGCCCTTCCACAACAGCGAGAAATAATGGAGCTCTGGGTTCTGCTCATCCGATTCACGTGTCCCGATGATCGCGCCGATCATTCCGAATCGCACATCGTTGTGGAGCAATGGCTCGAGCTCAAACCATCGTTTGACCGCAGCTTCCTGGTCGAGGGTCTTCAATAGGGAAAGCTCGAAAATCGGTGCATTCGGATATTTCCTGGCGAGCGAGGCGAATTCTTTCGGCTCCATGCGCTGGCATGCCGATCGCCATTCCTTCACGACCGGTACGGTCTCGATGTCGCGCGGAGTCTGCGAGAGTCCAAAATCTGCGACCGACAATACCGCTGGGCAGCCGGGACTGTTCAGCATCAGCGTTTTTGCTTCCCGCCAGCGGTCGATGAACAGCTTCCGGCGGCCGGGCGCAACGAACGGCTTCAGCATCAACTTCTCATCGGTGCCAATGATCACGTCGTCAACGTAGTACGTGACGTTCGAATCGTCTTCGTACACCGAGCCGACAAAAGAAAACTTGTCGACCGACGAGGATGCTGCATTCGTCGCGTTAGGCTGACCCTTCAATGCCACGATCGGGTCGTGCGACCCCTCGCGATGAATCGTGAGGTCGTAGACGCCGTCCGAAATGTTGTAGCGGACATCGACCAGGTACCACGCGAACGGATCGACGCGGAAGAGTCGCTTCGGAATGCTGTCGGAAACGTGAAACAGAACTCCGTCGGTCGTCTTGAGCCAGAACGCGATGCCGTCCTTCTCCATCGTGAAGTGACTCGGACCCGCCAGCGCGATATTCAGGGTCTGATCGGGATTCGCGATCAGCATCGCGAAGTGGAAAAAGAGCTCGCCCTTCTTGCGCTCCGGGAAGTAGCCCTGCAGCTCGGGAAAGTTCTGATCGCCGGCCACGTCGTGCAACTCGATCGAGCGATAACCGCTGAACCGGATGTTGCTGACCAGCCGGACATGTCCCTTCGCATTCTGAAAAACGGCGAACGTGTCGGGTCCGGTGTCGGTCAGCGTGTCGTCGAAGCTGTATTGGACGAGGACGTTTTGCGCGTTGAGCGTGATCGCAAAAAGAAAAAGAAAAACGACGCTAAAGATTCTTCTCATACTCCGCCAGCCATCTCTTCCAGACCGCAATGGCTCTGTCGCGATCGGTCTCAGCGCCGTTGGGATTGAATCCCTTTGTTTGACCAGTATGAATGTTGAGCGCCGTGATCGCGATCTGACGGACCTGCAACTTCGGATCGTTCAGCGCATCGATCAGCTTTCCGTAGAGCTGTACCTTTTGTTTCTCGGTGAGATGGATCTGATCGTAGGCCAGCGCGCAGGCGGCTTTGTCGCGGAACAATGCATTCGGATCGTCGCGCATGATGCTCGCGAGGATGTCGACCACTTGCGTGTCGTCGCTGACGCGGCCGAGGGCCCACTGCACTTGCAGACGAAGCTTTTGGTTCTGCGTGTGAATGTCCTGCAGCAGCGCTTTGCGCGCCTCCGGTGATTTCATTCCGAGACTGTAGAAGATCCACGCGATCGTCGCGCGTTCGTCCTCGCTCGACTTGCTGTAGATGTGCGCGAGGTGGGGAAGGATGTCC
>QHVX01000252.1 GCA_003222375.1 Acidobacteriota bacterium | reverse complement strand
CGTTCCTCATCACGATTGCTTTGGCGGCGCTGACATACGCCCTCATCGAGGCGCCGCAGTACGCCGCACTCGGTCTCTCTGTGATCGCGTTCATTGCCTTCGCGATTCTCGAGAGACGCACAGATCATCCCATCGTCCCGCTGACGCTGTTCCGTTCGCGTGCGTTCACGGCAGCGAATGCGTTGACCCTTCTGCTTTACGCCGCGCTCAGCATCGCGGTCTTTTTCCTGCCGTTCGATTTCATCCAGTTGCAGAAATACTCTCCGGCGCAAGCGGGGGCTGCGTTCCTGCCATTGGTAGTGACGATGTCCTTGTTTTCAAGATGGACCGGCGCACTCGCCGATCGAATCGGTCCGCGGCTGCCGTTGATCGGTGGCCCGCTGACTGCGGCGATTGGTTTGGGATTGCTGGCCGTGCCAGGCATCGGTGGCTCGTACTGGACCACATTTTTTCCAGGCCTGCTTGTTCTTGGTGTCGGAATGGCGATCACCGTCGCGCCTCTGACGACCACGGTGATGACATCGATCGATGACGAGCGGCACGCGGGTGCGGCATCCGGAATCAATAATGCGATCTCGCGGGCGGCCGGACTTCTGGCGATCGCGCTTTTTGGCGCGATTTCAATTGTCGCGTTCGCACGTGATCTCGATCGACGGCTCGGGCGCGAGACGCCCGCTATCCGCAGTTCGATACTGGCGCAGAAGACGAAGCTGGTCGAGGCGGAGCCGCCGCGGAATTTGGATGGCGCGACCCGCGCACGGGTTCGCGGCGCGATCGAAGCGTCATTCCTGCGCGCGTTCCGCATCGACATGCTGGCGGCGGCCGCACTGGCGTTCGCCGCCGCGGCAACGGCGCTTCCGATTCAAGTAAGCTCCCGGCGATGAAGTTGCCATTCGATCCACCGCTCGCGCCGATGTTGTCCGCCGCCGCCGCTGCGTTGCCGTCGGGAGAAGGTTGGCTCTTCGAGCCGAAGTGGGATGGATTCAGAACGCTCGTATTTCGCGACGGCGACGACATCCTTTTGCAGAGCCGGGACGAGAAACCGATGAACCGATACTTTCCGGAGCTCGTCGCGCCGCTTGCGGCCGCGTTGCCAAAGCGATGTGTCGTCGACGGTGAGGTCGTGATTGCCGGCTCGGAGGGTCTCGACTTCGAGGCCATGCTTCTGCGCATCCATCCGGCGGCATCGCGCGTGAAGATGCTCGCCGAGGAGACGCCGGCATCGTTCGTGGCGTGGGATCTTCTCGCCATCGGAGACAAAGACTTGCGTGAGACGCCGCTCGAGCAACGTCGTGCGCGGCTCGAAGACGCGCTCGCAAAAGCCGCTCCGCCGATCCATCTTTCGCCTGCCACGCGCGATCGCAAGCTCGCTGAGGATTGGTTCCGACGCTTTGAGGGGGCGGGACTGGACGGCGTCATGGCAAAACGTCTCGATGAGCCGTACCGACCCGGCGAGCGAACCATGATCAAGGTGAAGCACAAGCGCACCGCTGACTGCGTAGTTGCCGGCTTCCGGTGGCACAAGATCGGCGCCGGCACCATGATCGGCTCCCTGCTCCTCGGCCTCTACGACGACAAAGGCACGCTGCATCATGTCGGTGTTACAGCATCCTTTACCAATGTGATGCGCAAAAAGTTGGTCGAAGAGCTCGCGCCGTTGCGCAAGGATGCTTTGAAGAAACACCCATGGCGCGATTGGGCGGAGGCGATGGAGGGACAACGGATGCCCGGCGGCGGAAGCCGGTGGAATCGCGGCAAGGACCTGAGTTGGGAGCCGCTGCGTCCGGAGCGCGTCGTCGAAGTCGCGTACGATCACATGCAGGGCACCCGGTTTCGTCACGCCGCGCATTTCCTGCGATGGCGCCCCGACAAAAAACCGAAAGACTGCCGCTACGATCAGTTGGAAGTCACGCCGCCTTACGAGCTGGAGCGAATTTTTCGCCAGGGATCGTAATCGGGATCCGGCGCCTCTTCGTTCGGCCGCTTCGCTTCCGGAACATGGCGCAGATTGACGCGGATGCGCGTCCAGGTGCTCGACCGGCCTCGCATCGAGTCGACGAGGATGTCGTCGACTTCCAGATATTTTGCGGCGGCGCGATGGCGTTTCTTCCAGCGCTCGAGGCCCTCGAGCGCCTCCTCTTTGTATCGCGCCTTAGCAACCGTAATCAGTGGATGTTTCTGCTTCGACGGCGCGACGCGCGGCGGTTCACCGCGCTGTTTCTTGTAATGCGGCGGCCACGGCGCGTCGCCCTGGCCGGCGGCTTCCTGCGCCGCGGACAGCTCGAGCAATTTGTCGAGTGATCCCGCCGCTTTGTCGATGCCTGCGGATGCGTCGCCGCGTTCTTCGAATCGCTTCGGAGCAGTGACCAATGTGAACGCGGCCGGATCGCAATCCGCGACCTCATCCCAGTCAACGGGCATCGAAACGCGTGCATCGGGCGTCGGTCGCACTGACCACGCAGAGGCGACGGTCCGATCCTTCGCGTTCTGGTTGTAGTCGATGAAGACGCCGTGCCGCTCTTCCTTCCACCACTTGCTGGTCGCCAGCTTCGGCGCGCGTCTTTCCACTTCGCGCGCGACTGTCAGCGCCGCGCGTCGCACTTGATCGAAAGTCCACTTCCGCTCGAGACGCACATTGACATGCATGCCGCGCGATCCCGATGTCTTCGGCCATCCTCGCAACGCATGGTCGTCGAGAACATCGCGGACGATCAACGCGACGCGTCTGACATCGTCCCACTCGACGCCGGGACCTGGATCGAGATCGACGCGCAGCTCGTCCGGATGATCGAGATCATCCGCGCGAACTGGATGCGGATTCAGATCGATGCAGCCGAGGTTGACGATCCACAGGAGTTGGGCGGCGTTGCGCACGACGATCTCGCTCGCGGTGCGGCCCGATGGAAATTTGAGCTCCACCGTTTCGATCCAGTCGGGATGATTCTCGGGCGCACGTTTCTGAAAAAAGGGCTCTTTGTCGGCGCCGTTGACGTAGCGCTTGAGAACGAATGGACGTCCGGCGATTCCGCGCAGTGCGCCCTCAGCAACCGAAAGGTAGTACTTCGCGAGATCGAGTTTCGTGTAGCCGGCT
>QHVX01000251.1 GCA_003222375.1 Acidobacteriota bacterium | reverse complement strand
AACTCGGGCACACCGGAATCGACCAGAAAGCATTTGAATCCCAGGGCCCCTTCGCGGACCATGGCGCTGAGGTCGCGGGCATTTCCCGGAACCGCGCCGCCCCACAGCCCGACGTCGACCCAGCATTTTCCTTCCATCGCCCGCGCTTTCGTGAGCAGTGCCTCGACGGACGTCGTCGGGGGAATGCTGTTGAGCGGCATGTCGACGATGGTCGTCACGCCGCCGGCGGCCGCCGCGCGCGTCGCGCTGTCGAAGCCCTCCCACTCCGTCCGCCCCGGCTCATTCACGTGCACGTGCGAATCGACGAGACCGGGCATGATGACGAGATCGCCGTAGTCGATTTCGAAATTTTCTTCGTAATCGCCGACGTGCTCGATTTTTTCGGCGCGAATGTGAACGGACGCCGCGCGAACACCGTTCGGTGTGACAACCCGGCGGCTTCGAAGAATCACTCGATTCCCTCGGCCATCCAGATGTCGCCGCCCTCGGGTTTGTAGCGATCGAAGAGCAGCCATTGACCGTCCGGCGACCAGACCGGATAGTCGATGCGCACGTCGGGATCGTCGAACGTGAAGAGTTGCTGCTTCCCGTTGTCGGCGAGCGTGTACAGCCACACGACTTTGTGTCCCATGACGTCGATCATCTTCGTCCCGTCAGACGAAAAGGAAATGTGTGCACCCCCGTTGTCGGACACTGGCTGTGGATCGCCCGACGCCGGCGACACTCGGACCAGCTTTCGAAGCGTCGGAGAGCGGAAGTAGATGAAGCCATCGCGCAGCCAGCGCATGAAGTGACCGGAGGCTCCGACGTCGGACCTCTTTCGCTTATTGGATCCGTCGCTGCGCATGACCCACAACTCGAGACGGCCGGAGACATCCGATTGATACGCGATCTCCCGGCCATCGGGGGAAAAGAACGGATTGATTTCGAGCGACGGCTCGTGTGTGAGCTCGGTGAGCGCGCCGGATGCGAGGTCGACCTTCCAGATATCGGCATTGCCGGATCGGGAAGAAAAGAAGACGATCTCGCGCATGTCGGGCGACCAGTTCGGCTGAAAATCGCCTCCGGCGCCGCGCGTGATCTGTCGCGTGCTCCTGTCGCGGAAGGAGTAGATCCATATGTTCATGTCGCCGGCGCGGTCCGAATTGAACGCGATGCTCTGGCCATCCGGCGACCAGGCACCGCGGCTGTCTTCGCGCGTTGTGGCGACGACCGGCTGTGGCGCGCCAGCCACCGTGCCTTGCGGGGTGAGCGGCAGGCGATAAATGTCTGCATTCTGCCGAAGGGTGGTGTAGACGAGTCGTTTGCCGCCGGGCGCCATCGCGATCTGAATGTCCTGTCCCGCGCCGTTCGTCAGTTGCTGCGGGGACGCGTTCGGTTTGCCGTCAGTACCGATGGAAACGCGCCACAGATTCATGCCTCCGCCGCGATCGGACGAGAAATAAATCGACTTCCCGTCGCCGCCGAAGACCGGATTGACCTTGCGGTAGTTGTCATTCGTGACGGCGACGCTCTGACGGCTCGCCACGTCGACCAGGGCGATGTCGTACTTCGTTCGCTCCGTGCGCTGGTAAACGATTTTCTTTCCGTCGGGCGACCATCGCGGAAGGAAATGGGCGACGGCATCCGATGAATCGGAGGTCAGTTGCTGTGGATTTTCTCCGCGCTCGCCGATGATCCAGATCCGACGTCCCACCGCCCACGACGCATCGACAGCAATCTTTTTTCCATCGGGAGAAAACGATGGATAGAACGCTCCTTCGACCAGACGATCTTCGCGCCCCGATTGCAGATCAATGACCCACAGATCGGCGGCAGTCGCTTCGTAGTAGCCGAATGGGTCTCCGACTTCGATATGACGTCGCGGTTCGCGTCCACGAACGAACACGATGCGTTTCCCGTCCGGCGACCATGTCGGCTGAAGATCGTCGTAATCGCCCTTCGTGAGCTGCTGCGTTTCGTTGGATCCGAGATGCTTGATGAAGAGCTTGCGAATGCCTGATAGCTCGCCGGAGTAGACAATCGACTTTCCATCCGCCGACCAGGCCGGAAACTCCTCGACGCCTTCCGCGAACGTCAACTGCGTCAACTTCGGGGAGGTCGATGTCGAACGCGGGGCAGGCGGCCGCTTCCAGATCATCACGCCGGCGACAGCAATGATCGCGAGCGCGATCGCGATCCACCATGGCCTCTGTGCGCGGACGGGTGCGCGCTCGGCTGCGATCTCCTGCAGCTCGACGCGAGCATCAGCGATGTCATGCAATCGTTCGCGCGGATCTTTTTTCAGGCAATGCGTCACGACGCGGCGCAGACGATCGGGCGTACTTCGCGGCAGCGCGTTGAAGTCAGGCTCGGTGTTGCGGATCGCATCGGCGAGGTCGATGTAGGTCGTTCCCTTGAATACACGGTGGCCGGTGAGCATCTCGTACAACAGGCAGCCAAAGGCCCAGATGTCCGAGCGGCGATCGACCTCGCCGCCGCGAATCTGCTCGGGGCTCATGTATGCCGGCGTGCCGACAACCGTTCCGTCGCGCGTCAAATCGCTCGCGACGGTCGACGCGCGCGAAGAATCGCTGGCCGCGGGAAGATTTTTCGCGATGCCGAAGTCGAGTAGCTTCACGTGTCCGGCCGGCGTGATCTTCACGTTCGACGGCTTCAGATCGCGGTGCACGATGCCCGCGTCGTGCGCCGCTTCGAGCGCATTTGCGACTTCGAGCGCAATGCGGAGTGTTTGGTCGAGTGGCAGCGGACCGCGGGCGAGAAGTCCGTCGAGCGTCTCGCCAGGAACGAGCTCCAGGACGAGGAAGCGCTCACCATCGTGTTCCTCGATTCCGTAAATCGAAGCGATGTTCGGATGATTCAGGGCCGCGAGAAATCGAGCTTCGCGCTCGAATCGCGCAAGAGCGGCTGGATCGCGCGCCAGCGCCGGCGGCAGGGTCTTGATCGCAATCTCACGTCCGAGGCGCGGATCGGTCGCGCGATAGACATTGCCCATCCCTCCGGCTCCCAGCGAATCAACGATCTCGTAGGAGCCGATGCGAGTCCCGGCAGCGATTTGCAATGCCTTAATTTACAACGTCATCCTGAGCGAAGCGAAGGATCTCTGTAGAGGAGATCCTTCGCCGTCTTGCGCGGCTCAGGATGACGCGGTGGCGAGAGTCGGTTTGTATTCCGTCAAGCGTTTGAGGATTTCCTCGCCGGTCGCGGGGGCGTTGATCTTCGGGATGGCGCCATTGGACACGAAGGAGAGCGCGTTCTTGATCGCCATGAAAACCGAAATGCCGAGGAGCAGGGGAGGCTCGCCGACAGCTTTGCTCGATCGTATGTTGACGGTGTTCGCATCGTTGTCGATCGTGTCGACGTTGAAGATCTCCGGCAGATCCTGAATGTTCGGGATCTTGTAGGTCGTCGGCGAGTGCGTGAGCAGGTCGCCCTCCGGCGTCCAACGCTTCTCCTCGGTCGTCAGCCAGCCGACGCCCTGAACGAACGCGCCCGTCATCTGGCCGCGATCGATGCCGGGATTGATCGACTTGCCGATATCCATGAGCAAGTCGCTGCGCAGAATGCGCATCATGCCGGTGAAGCGATCGATCTCGACTTCCGACACTGCCACGCCCTGCGTGAAATAGAGAAATGGTGTCCCGCAGCCCTTATCGATGTCCCAGTCGATGCCCTGGGTCGAATAGAAACCTTTGTCGCCGAGGGAAACGCGCTCGTGGTACGCAGCTTTGATGAGCTGACGCCACGGCAGATTGCGTCCGGCATCGACCTCTGCGAGCCGTGCTTTGATCTTGCGACAGGCGTCGACAGCGGCACTGCCGTTGAGGTCGGCGCCGCTCGACGCGGCTGTTGCGGACGTGTTGTTGTTTTTCTCCGTCGACGTTGGCATGACGATCACGTGTTCGACGCCGATGCCGAATTCGTCGGCGACGAGCTGGCGGATCTTCGTGTTGACGCCTTGTCCCATCTCGGTCGCACCGGTCGAGACCTGCACCGAGCCGTCGAGGTAGACGTTGACGAGCGCATTGGCCTGATTGAGGAACTTCGTGTTGAACGAGATCCCGAATTTCACGGCCGTGCACGCGAGACCGCGCAGATGTGTGCTCGATCGCGCGTTGAAATCTGCGACTGCCTCCTTGCGCTTCGCGTAGTCGGAGCGCCGCGAG
>QHVX01000250.1 GCA_003222375.1 Acidobacteriota bacterium | reverse complement strand
GCGGCCGGCGGGTGGATCGAAACCGTCACGGCGATGCAGGTCGATGAGGCCATCAAGGGCCCGGTTCAGTCCGGCGAGACGATCGAAGTCGTGGAGTTAGGCGGAGCGCTCGGCGAGATCGCGTATACCGTTCCCGGAAGCCCGAAATACGAGACCGGCAAAAGAGTACTGTTATTCTTAGATAAGAATGATAGAGATGAATGGGTATCAAAAAACATGGTGGTCGGCAAGTTCGCATTTGCGGCCGGCCGCCTCGAGCGCGATGCCACGGAGCTGATCGGCTGGGATGAGCAGACCGGCGAGCCGCATCGCGAACAACATCGCGACGAAGTTCGCTTTCTCCGCTTCGTACGCGATACGGCAGCCGGACGCCGCGCGAACGCCGACTATTTCGTTTCCGATCCGCGGATCGCGACCGAGGGCCTCACTCCTGTACCGAATGCGGCGGCCGCCACGACGTATCTCTTGCAGATTGCCGGAAGGGGATTGCGATGGAATCGCTTCCCGTCCGGGGTGGTCTTTCTCAGCCATGGGACGCAGCCCGGCGCGCCGAACGGCGGCCTGACGGCTCTTTCCCTCGGCCTCGCTGCCTGGACGAACGACTCGAATTCGAACATCGTCTACCAATACGGTGGCACGACTCCAATCGCACAGACCGGCTTCGGCGCGTCGGGAAGCGCCGACGGCGTCAACACAGTGCAGTTCAACGACCCGTCGAATGAAATCACGGGTTCTTTTTCAGGAAGCGGCGTGCTGGCGATCGGCGGCGCGTGGACAAACGGCAGCACGCACACCATCAACGGCGAAACCTTCCTGACGATCGTGGAAGCGGATCTCGTCGTTCAGGACGGGATCACGGGACCAGGCCTCACCGGCAACGGCTTCATTCACACCATCACACACGAGTTAGGCCACACCCTCGGCCTTCGACATTCGGATGAGCCGCCGCCGGGCGGCACGAGCACTTCCGACGCGATCATGAACTCGAGCGTCAACTTCAACGGCGATGCGTTCGGCTCGACGCTGCAGGCCTGGGACATCGAAGCGATTACCGCCGTCTATGGCAGCGGCGGCGGTGGCGGACCCGGACCGGGTCCGACGCCGTGTAACGCGCCGTCGATCACAACGCAGCCGCTGAACCTCTCAACCATTAATACTGCGGTCATCCTCAACGTGGCGGCCAGCGGCGATCCGCCGCTGAAATACCAGTGGTTCATCGGAGCGAAGGGCAACACCTCGCAGCCGATCGCCGACGCGACCGCCGCTTCGCTCAGCGTCCAGCCGAAAGTCACCACGAACTATTGGGTGCGCGTCACCAACAATTGCGGATCGGCGGACAGCAACACCGCCACCGTGACGGTCAACGGCTGTCCAGCCGTGACGATCAATTCGATTTCGCTGAACACGCTGATCATTCAGGGAAAGAGCACGATGCTCTCCGTCGACGCCTTCGGCGGCAGCGGTCTGACGTTCCAGTGGTTCCTCGGCACGCCCGGGTCGACGACGACGCCGGCGGGCACCGGAAACACGATCACCGTCCGTCCCGACTTCACGACGACGTACTGGGTGCGCATCACGAACAATTGCGGCGGCTTCTCCGACAGCGACGCCGTCGTCGTGACGGTGCAGCCATGCAACGCGCCTGCGATCGTGATTCAGCCGGTCGGCGGCGAGGTGATGTCGGGATCGAACACCGTGCTTTTCGTCGGTGACACGGGAACGAAGCCGGAAAGCTATCAATGGTTCGAGGGAGCGACCGGCGACACGTCGCAGCCGATCATGAACGCGACCCAGGCTTCGTTCACGACGCCGCTGCTCCTCAGCTCGACCTCCTACTGGGCCCGGATCACGAACGATTGCGGCACGATCGACAGCGCGAGCGCGCGACTCAACGTAGTGAACACCTGCACTCCGGCCGTCATCATCGCGCAGCCCAAAGATCAGACGATCGCGAGCGGTGGCAGCGCGCTGATCAACGTCAGCGCCACCGGCACCTCGCTGGTCTATCAGTGGTACACGGGTCCCGTGCTCGATTTCAGCCGACCGGTCGGCGGAAGCGCGCCGACGCTCATCACGCCTTCGATCACTACGCCGACGCAATTCTGGGTGCGCGTCACTTCTCCGTGCGGAAGCGCGAACAGCATCGCGGTGACCGTCTCGCCACAGCTTTCGATTCGGCGACATCCTTCGCGCGGTTAACGTATATCCAGCGTGTCATTTCTGTTGTACTCCGCGACAGCCGCGGTGTTGTTGTGGCTCGCGCACCGATACGTGACGCCGCTCAGTCGAGCGACGGCCGCGATTCTGTTTCTGCTGCCGTTCTGTTTCGTCGGAAAAGCGCTGCTGACCGGCGGCGTGTACGCGCCGGTCGATCTTCCGTACCTCACCGAGCCACTTCGCGAGATGCGCGGACCGCTCGGCGTCCCGGAGTGGCACAACGGAATCCTCTCCGATCTCTACTCGCAGATGATTCCGTGGCGCAAGGCGGTGCAATACGCGCTCGGGCATCGCGAGTGGCCGCTTTGGAATCCATTCATCCTCTCCGGATCGCTCCTGGCCGCGAGCGCGCAGCCGGCGGCCTACAGCCCATTCACTCTGCTGGCCTGTCTTCTGCCGATCGCCGACAGCCTGACGTTCACCGCCGCCATCCATTTCTTCATCGCGGCCCTCGGCGCATTTCTCTTCGCGCGCGACCTCGGCTGCCGTCCATCGAGCGCGCTCTTCGCGTCCGCTGGGTTCATGTTCTCGACGCCGATCGCATTTTTCGTCCTGTGGGCGATCGGAGGCTCGTGGGTTTTTCTGCCCTTCGTTCTCCTGGGTGTCCGTCGATGCGTGCATGAGCGGGCAATCGTGCTGCTGGCGACCGCATTGACAGTGCTGCTGCTCGCCGGTCATCCGGAAACCGCGCTGCACGCCGTGTTCATCGGCGGCATCTACTTCATCTTCGAATGGCTTCATGTGGGTCGGGCTTCAGCCCGACCAATTCTCCATGCGCTCGCCGCCGGCGTGATCGCATTACTTCTCTCTGCGATCTACATCCTGCCGATTCTCGAATCCGCGCCGCAGAGCGGCGACTATCAGTTCCGAAAAGAGATCTGGTCACACCAGCCCCACGGCGCGCGCGGTTTGCAGAGCGTCGCGCGGATCATCACAGATCTCTTTCCGTTCACGTCGGGACAGCGCTGGAATCTTCCCGGCGTTCGCGATGTGCCGCTCGACAGCGCCGCGGTTGGAAGCATCGTCCTCGCGCTTGCGATCTACGCCCTTGTGCGTTCCCGGCGAACTGAAACGTGGTTCTTCGCGGGGCTGGCAGTGTTCGGGGTTGCGGCGAGATCGGCGTGGAGCCCGCTCGCGAATCTGCTGCAGCGCATTCCGCTCTTCAACATGACGATCACGGAGCGATT
>QHVX01000254.1:4250-4621 GCA_003222375.1 Acidobacteriota bacterium | reverse complement strand
CGAGACGATCGGTGCGCATGTTCCTGAGCGAACGCTCGCACTGAGAGCGCATGAATTTCGGATCGTAGAAATGTTTTGACGGGCCTTTCACCCAGCCGAATTTCGACGCCAGGAAGATTGCATCGCGCGGAACCTCCCCGAACACCTCCCCGATCAGCTCCTCGGCGTGCCCATTGCCGTAAGCATCAGCGGTGTCCCAGTGCGTGATGCCGCTGCGATACGCCGCGAACATCGCTTCCTTTGCGAGACGATCGTCGTGACCACTCCAGCCGACCGAGGCGCCTTCGCTGATATTGGGACCACCATGCCCCCACGTGCCGAGCGACACGGTCGGAACGCGAGCGTTCGTTCGGCCGAAGCGGATGGTGCGC
>QHVX01000254.1:0-4185 GCA_003222375.1 Acidobacteriota bacterium | reverse complement strand
AAAGGTGCCTTCATCCTTCGCGCGAACAAGAAGCGAGCGAAGTGGGAAGTCGGAGGACCGTATTTTCCCGGCAGTTCGGTCTACGCGATGGCTTACGACAACCGCGACGGGCGACACCGCATCTGGGCTGGCCCTCGCAGCTTTCATTGGGGTGCGCTGTTGCGCTCGAGCGATGACTTCGGGAAGAACTGGACCAATCCCGAACAAGCGAATGTCAAATTTCCGGAAAGTGCCGGCGCCGCGCTGCAACAAATCTGGCAGATCACACCCGGCCGCGAGGACGACCCCGACACGCTTTATTGCGGTGTCGAGCCGGCGGCCCTCTTTGTTTCGAAGGATGGCGGCGAAACGTGGCGCCTGACAGAAGGACTCTGGAATCACCCGCAGCGACCGCGCTGGAATCCCGGCGGCGGCGGGCTCTGTCTGCATACGATCATTCCTCATCCGACGGAGCGGAAGCGAATGCGCGTCGCGGTGTCGGCAGCCGGAATGTATGTCACCGACGACGCCGGAAAGTCGTGGCGACCTTCGAACCGCGGAGTGCGCGCGGAGTTTCTCCCCGACAAGTATCCGGAGTTCGGCCAGTGCGTCCATAAAGTTGTCCAGGCGAAGCAACAACCCGAGCGCATGTACTTGCAGAATCATTGGGGTCTTTATCGCAGCGATGACAGCGGCGAGAGCTGGACCGACATCGCCAACAAGGTCTCTTCCGATTTCGGCTTTGGAATGGCGATTCATCCACGCGATGCAGACCGCGTCTGGATCGTGCCGCTGGAGTCCGACCAGTTCCGTTGCACGCCCGAAGGGAAGTTGCGGGTCTATCGCACACGCGACGGCGGCAAACGGTGGGAGGCAATGACGAAAGGACTGCCACAGAAAAAGGCTTACGAGACGGTCGTTCGCGATGCGATGAGCACGGATTCTCTCGATCCAGCGGGAGTCTACTTTGGCACGCGAAGTGGAAAACTCTTTGGATCAGCGAACGAAGGAAAGAGCTGGTCGACGCTGCTCGACGGACTTCCTCCGGTTGTCTGTGTAAAGGCGGCTCGAGTCTGATGTCACTTGTATTCGTAATGCCCGGACCATTGCGTGAGCTTGCCGGCGGGCGCGGCGAGGTTCACATCGACGGAGCGGCTGACTCGATCGCGGACGCGCTGGCGCTCCTTTGGTCGGAGTGTCCGGCCGTACGCGACCGCGTCATCACCGAACTTGGCGAAGTACGGCCGCACATCAACATTTTCATCGATGGCGAGAGCATGCGCGACGCCGGCGGCCTTCGCGCCGCGGTGCGTAGCGGTTCGGAAATCTTCATCCTGCCCGCGGTGAGCGGCGGCTAAATATGGGGTCAGGTCTTTGATTCTCGCTACGCTCTATCCCTTGTGGAAATACTTCACAACATTAAGGATAGACAGGCTGCACAGACACTTCAAACACGCATCTCACTGAAACGAAACGCTCTTCACAGTGTGGAGCCTAGCGAGAATCAAAGACCTGACCCCATGTATCACAAATCGTCGATGCGCAGCGTGGCGCCGTGCCAATACTTTTTGAATCGTGCCGCGGCAGTCTCGGATGGCTTCTTCTGCTTTCGCTGCGCTTCCGCGAGGCCGAAGAACGAACGCGGGTTGTTCGGATTCCGCTTCAAGTCCTCACGGAATACTTTTTCGGCTTCCGCGAATTGGCCGGCACGCATGAGCGCCGCGCCGAGGGTCTCGCGCGTCGGGTAAAACCAGTCGGCCGGCTCGTCGTAGTCGAGAGCATCTTCTGATTCGACTGCGCGTTGGTACGCGCGAATCGCTTTTGTCCGATCGCCTTTCGCTTCCGCGATCCTCCCGTCGAGGATCGCCGCCCCAACTTTCACGATCGCCTTTGGCGAATTCTGAAAAACCCCGGGATCATCCCCGACCATGCTGCGGGCATTTTCGAACTCTTGCTGTTCGCGTTCTGCTGCTGAGACGTCGCCGAGTCGCGCGAAGGCGACGCCGCGTGCGAAGTGCGAAAAGGCGGTCGAAACCGGTCCCGCGGTCGCGATCGGCGCCCGGACAAGGTCGGTCCACTTTGCAAAGCGAGCAAGAACGAGAAGCGGCGTTGCAGCCGCCGACTCGAGCATCGGCATGTCTTTCGCCACCGCGGCGGCGTTCGCACCGAATTCGTCCGCCAGGCGTTTAGCATCCGCGAAACGGCCTTCCATCGCATAGGAGGCCGCGCCAAACTGCAGATTGTGGTTGTAGTACATCAACGGATAGATACCTTCCCTGCCGTGCTTGTCGAAGAATTTACGATCGACGGCCGCCGCGGTCTCATTTGCTTTCGCTGCGCCGGCGTAGTTTCCAGTCCGCTGGTAGATGTGCGCCGGCATGTGAACGAGGTGACCCGACGCGGGCGCGAGCGAATTGAGGCGGTCGGCAGACTTGAGGGCCCGTTCCGGATGCGGCGAGGCTTCGACAGCGTGAATGTAGTAATGGTTCGCGCCGAGGTGCTCGGGATTGCGCTTCAGTACAGACTCGAGGACCGCGACGATGTCCTCCGTTTGCGGCGCCGGCTTCCCCTCGTGTGACCAGAATTTCCAGGGACGCAGATCCATCATGCTTTCGGCGTACAGCGTCGCGATGTCGAGATCGTCCGGATATTTTTTCGAAAGCTCGCCCATTGCCTGACTGTAGTCGGCGGCGTGCTTCTTCAGATCGGCGCTCGGATCGTTCGAATATCGCTTCGCGAGAACGGCAATCAGATCCCGCTCCTTCGCCGATGCCTGCTTCGTCAACGCTGACTGCACCGCGGCGTAGGCTTGTTTTTCGCGATCGGGATCGACGTCGAGATTGATGTTCGGTCCGAGCGCGAGCGCGATGCCCCAATCTGCCATCGCGAGGGTGGGATCGAGCTGCGCCGCCTGCTGAAACGATTTGACGGCCGCCTCATGATTGAAACCGTACAGATACGCCATCCCCTGATCGAAATATCGCTGCGCCTCCGCATTCTTCGTGCTGACAGCAAAATGCACTTTCCCGAGGCCCGGCTCGATCGCGGCGACGATGAGGAACGCCAAAAACATGCAGAGCTCCTGTCTTTTTTGCGGCAAATCTTAACCGGTGCTCAATCGGGCAACCCTTGACATTCCTGCCCGCCTGAATGAGCATTCATTCAGTCATGGCCCGGCAGTCCCTGGTCGCTTCCGAGGTTCCTCGGCCGCAGAGTAAACGAGAGCGGATCCTCCGCGCGGCAACCGATGTCTTCGCGCAAAGCGGCTACTTCAACGCGAAGGTATCCGAGATCGCCAAGGCGGCCGGCGTCGCCGATGGGACCATCTACCTCTATTTCGATGGCAAGGAAGACCTGCTGACCAGCATCTTCCGGGACCACACCCGCAATTACCTGCAATCGCTCGAGCGCGACGTCGCGAACGTCAATCGCCCCGCGGAGCGGATTCGCATCGCGATCCGACATCACCTGGAGACGTTAGGCCGGGACCGCTCGCTCGCGATCGTGGCGCAGGTCGAGCTGCGACACAGTCTCAAGTTCATGGCGCTGTTGTCGCACCAGGAAGTCGCCGATTACCTCAACATCCTGCGCAAGATCGTCGAGCAGGGACAGGCCGACGGCGTTTTCCGGCGCTCTCTGCACCCGCAGCTTGTCGCGAAGGCGATCTTCGGAATCGTAGACGAGATGGTGACGTCGTGGATCTTGTCCGAAAAGGACTACGCGCTCGCCGATCAGACGGACGATGTCGCCGAGTTCGTTCTCAACGGCCTGGTGTGATCTTCCCAGCGGCTGTGCGGCGTGCGGTTCAGAATCAGCCAGTTCCAAACCAGCGCACCATAGCCGTGCATTCTCATCCCGCGCTTTTCATAGAACGGTATCAATAGCTTCTGCAGCCGCGGCAGGTTGTAGAACGGAACACCGGGAAAATAGTGATGCTCGAGGTGGTAATTCGAGAAGAGAAACACCGGATCCCAGAACCATGAGCCCTTCACCAGCGTTGCCCACTGCGCCGGATCATCGGGATTGATGTCGTAGTGCTGGCCGAGGCGATTGAGAGCGAATGCGATCGGGAAGACAAAAAAGACAGGCACGACGTAGAGCTTGAAAGCGATCCAGGGACCGCCGATGAACGCGATGGCGGCGAGAATCGCGAGCTGGAAAAGTATTGTCGCGATTCGTTCTCTCGCGATGACTTTCTGCAGCTCC